>NZ_QMFZ01000031.1:0-104344 GCF_003294055.1 Burkholderia reimsis | reverse complement strand
CTGACGCTCGTGTTCCGGGCCTTCTCGATCATGATCACCGCGCGCTCTTCGGCGCTCAGATGCTTGTATTTCGTCATCGCAACACCCTATCTCATCAAAGGTGTTGCACTTGAAGCTAGAGTCTAAGGTGTAAGGTAGCCGAACTTGCTCCGAGCGTCTGCGTAACGAAGGAATCAGGGCATCTCTAAGCGAAACGTCGGATTTGGGCCTGGCATCGTTCGCAGATCGGTCCACACTGAGAAGAGACAGAAGCGGTGGTGAGCGGCCCCCAGTAAAAAGTGCCATCATGTGACCGAGTTTTCGGCGGACTTTTCGATGGAAAGGAGCCGTACGATGAAACGCAAGCGCTTCAGTGTCGAGCAGATTGTTGCGGTATTGAAACAGACGGAAGCAGGATTTGCATGTGACGTGCACACCATCGCAGGAGGCCGTATCGATGAGTGAAGAAAGTATGGACAATCGGTATGTGCGATTTCGGCCGTAGACTACGCATACCCGACAAGTTGAAGAATCCAGGCGATCACCGATGAGAATTGCGTTGTCTATCGGATATATTCAAATTTCCGACAGCATTTTCGCGCTGTAGGTGCCAATTGCATGAGTTGCATGAGTTGCATGAGTTGCATGAGTGCGGTTATCACGCATAGATGCGATGGGCGTGCGCTAGATTTTCGAGCCTATCGTCGATAGTGGAAGGAGGCGATATGCTGACTGTCAAGGACAGGCGATCGTAGTGCCGGAGAGCAGGTTGATCGCGATCACGTCGTGTGCCGACAGCCGCGGCGTGCGCGGCCAGAAATCCGTGTGGAACTTTCGTTCTGGTATCCGGATACAACTGCCAGGTTTGTGGTCCGGCCGGCCACGCATACGAGCATCCGACTCTGTGCGAACCGAATTTCGACGCTGACCGTACGGCGGCAACGCTGCGACCGATAGCGCCGATGCTGCTCGGCGAGTGGCCGGTCGCTGGGGCGCCCGCTGGCCTCAGCCTTCCACCGGCATCGCGCTCGTGCACTTGATCTCGTCGAGGCACACGCTCGAATGCACGCCGCTCACGCCGGGAATGCGCATCAGCGTCTCGAGCAGGAACGTGGACAGCCCCTTCAGGTCGCGTGCGACGACCTTCAGCACGTAGTCGATATCGCCCGTCACTGAAAAACACTCCTGGATCTGCGCGAGATCGGACACCAGTTTCTGGAACTTCGACAGGTCGCGGATATGCCCGCGCTCCATCGTCACGTGCACGAAGGCGGTGACGCCAAAACCGAGCGTGTCGGGGCACAGCCGGGTTTCGTAGCGGCGGATCGCGCCGATTTCCTCCAGCCGCCGGTGGCGGCGCAGTGTCTGCGCGGGCGACAGGCCGACCGCCTTCGCCAGATCGAGGTTCGACGCGCGCCCGTTCTCCTGCAGGATCGCGAGCAAGTGCCGATCGAGGCGATCCAGAACCGGTTCATGCATTTTTATTTCCTCATCCGTCTCCTGGATGCAATCTTATCTCATAATGTAGGGTTTGCATGAACGGGTTACGAAACCCGATTTCGCCGTCGCGACGCTAAACTGACGCCGGATTTTCGTGTGCGATCGCAGCAAGGCGGGCGCGGCGACGGTCGGCGGCCGGTGTGGCGGAGACGCCGACGCGAATCGGGCGCCGCCACGCGAAGATTGCAGTCCCCAACCCGGCGGCTCCACGAACGGCCCCGGCACAGCAAAACAGCGCCCGGCACACCGAGGCGCACCGCACCCCGCTTCAGGCGGAGGCGGACAGAGTGGAGAAGACATGGTTTCTGGAAACGAGAGCGACGGCCTGAAGCGCGGGCTGAAGAACCGGCACATCCAGCTGATTGCGCTCGGCGGCGCGCTCGGCACGGGGCTGTTCCTCGGCATCGCGCAGACGATCAAGATGGCCGGCCCGTCCGTGCTGCTCGGTTACGCGGTGGCCGGCATCGTCGCGTTCTTCATCATGCGCCAGCTCGGCGAGATGGTCGTCGACGAGCCCGTCGCCGGCTCGTTCAGCTACTTCGCCAACAAGTACGTCGGCCACTTCACCGGCTTCCTGTCGGGCTGGAACTACTGGGTGCTGTACATCCTCGTCAGCATGGCCGAGCTGTCGGCCGTCGGGATCTACGTGCAGTACTGGTGGCCCGGCGTGCCGACCTGGGTGTCGGCGCTGGTGTTCTTCGTCGCGATCAACCTGCTCAACCTGGCGAGCGTGAAGTCGTACGGCGAGACGGAATTCTGGTTCTCGATCATCAAGGTCGCCGCGATCGTCGGCATGATCGGCTTCGGCGGCTGGCTGCTCGCGAGCGGCCATGCAGGCCCGGAGGCGAGCGTCCGGAACCTGTGGCAGCACGGCGGCTTCTTCCCGAACGGCGTGTCGGGGCTCGTGATGTCGATGGCCGCGATCATGTTCTCGTTCGGCGGGCTGGAGCTGATCGGCATCACCGCGGCCGAGGCCGACGATCCGAAGCGCAGCATTCCGCGCGCGACCAACCAGGTGATCTACCGCATCCTGATTTTCTACATCGGCGCGCTCGCCGTGCTGCTGTCGCTGTATCCGTGGGAAAAGGTCGTCACCGGCGGCAGCCCGTTCGTGCTGATCTTCCATGCGCTGAGCAGCAACCTGGTGGCCAACGTGCTGAACGTGGTCGTGCTGACGGCCGCGCTGTCGGTCTACAACAGCGGCGTGTACAGCAACAGCCGGATGCTGTTCGGCCTCGCGCAGCAGGGCAATGCGCCGAAGGTGCTGTGCTCGGTGAACAGGCGCGGCATCCCGCTCGCCGCGCTCGGCGCGTCGGCGCTCGCGACCGGCGTGTGCGTGCTGGTCAACTATTTCATGCCGGGCAAGGCGTTCGAGGTGCTGATGGGCCTCGTCGTGTCGGCGCTGATCATCAACTGGGCGATGATCACGCTGATCCACCTGAAGTTCCGCCAGGCGAAGCGTGCGGCCCGGGAGGAGACTTCATTCCGCAGTCTGGGCTATCCTTTCACGAATTACCTGTGCCTGGCATTCATGGCCGGCATTCTCGTCGTGATGTACCTGACGCCGGATCTCCGCCTGTCGGTGTACCTGATCCCGGTATGGCTCGCGGTGCTCGCGGTCGGGTATCGCTTCCGTCAGAAGAATGCAGGCTATGCGGTGCACGACGGCGCATCCGCACGCTGACGCAGGCCGGCCCGATCATTCTTCCAAACGAGACAGACTCAAGCCATGTTCGAACACATCGACGCGTACCCGGGCGACCCGATCCTGACGCTCAACGAGAACTTCCAGAAAGATCCGCGTGACCAGAAGGTCAACCTGAGCATCGGCATCTACTTCGACGCCGAAGGCCGGATTCCGGTCATGGGCGCCGTGCGCGAAGCCGAAACCGCGCTGCAGCGCGACCTCGGCGCGAAGCCGTACCTGCCGATGGTCGGCCTCGCCGCGTATCGCGACGCCGTGCAGGCGCTCGTGTTCGGCGCCGATCACCCGGCCCGCGCGGCCGGCCGCATCGCGACGCTGCAGACGCTCGGCGGCTCCGGCGCATTGAAGGTGGGCGCCGATTTCCTGAAGCGCTATTTCCCGGATTCGCAGGTGTGGCTCAGCGATCCGAGCTGGGAAAACCACCGCTTCATCTTCGAGCGCGCCGGCTTCACGGTGAACACGTATCCGTACTACGACGAGGCGACGGGCGGCCTGAAGTTCGACGCGATGCTCGCGGCGATCGACGCGCTGCCGGCGCGCAGCATCGTGCTGCTGCACGCGTGCTGCCATAACCCGACCGGCGTCGATCTCGACGAAGGCCAGTGGGAGAAGCTGATCGACGTGATCGAGGCGCGCGGGCTGCTGCCGTTCGTCGACATGGCCTACCAGGGCTTCGGCGCGGGCCTCGACGCGGACGCGTTCGCGGTGCGCGAACTCGCCCGCCGCGGCGTGCCGGCGCTGGTCGCGAACTCGTTCTCGAAGAACTTCTCGCTGTACGGCGAGCGCGTGGGCGGCCTGAGCGTCGTCTGCGAGGATGCCGCCGCGGCCGACCGCGTGCTCGGCCAGCTGGCCGGCGCCGTGCGCTCGAACTACAGCAACCCGCAGACCTACGGCGCGAAGGTCGTGGCCGCCGTGCTCGGCACGCCGGCGCTGCGCAAGCAGTGGGAAGAGGAACTGGCGGCGATGTGCCGCCGCATCGCGCGGATGCGCCAGTCGATCCATGACGGCTTGCGCGACCACGTCAGCGGCGAGGCACTGACGCGCTACGTGAAGCAGCGCGGGATGTTCACGTACACGGGCCTGACCGAATCGCAGGTCGACGCGCTGCGCGAAGTGCACGGCGTGTACATCCTGCGTTCGGGCCGGATGTGCGTCGCGGGCCTGAACGACTCGAACGTCGCCATCGTGGCCGATGCGATCGGCAAGGTGCTGAAGAGCGGCGTCTGATCGCGGCGCGCAACGCGGCTGGCCGAACCGGCTGTCTCCCGCAAGGGGGCAGCCGGTTTTTCGTTGTGCGGCCGAAATGTCCGCCACCCGGCTGACGCGGGCGCAGGCGCGGGGGTACGATCACGCAATCGGACGCAACACGAACAGGAGCGACATGGGCATCCGGATCATCCAGCTCGGCACGCCGCGCGCGGCCGGCGAGGGCCTGCGGATCGGCACGGTGCGGCGGCCGCCGCGCGGCGTGCCGAAGGCGGAATTCGCGTCGCGCAACTACTATGATGTATGGCTGCCGACGTTGTCGCCGAGCCCGGAACTCGTCGCGCAGGCGCAGGCCGCCGAAACGGCCGCCGAATGGAACGCGTTCCGGCGTCACTTCCGCGCGGAGATGGCGCATGGCGATGCGCCGAAGGTGCTCGACCTGCTGGCGGCGCTGTCGGCGACCACCGCGTTCTCGATCGGCTGCTATTGCGACGACGAACGCCATTGCCACCGCAGCGTGCTGCGCGAGCTGCTCGCGGAACGCGGCGCGACGATCGAGCCCGACGCGGGTTGAGCGTCGGTTGAACGTGGGTTGAAGGCGGGTTGAAAGCGAGCGAGCGTGGCGTCGCCAGTCGCGGCGGCACGCTGCCGCGCCGTCCATCGTGCGGCGCAGCGAACCCGTTGACGTGGGTCAAGCGTGGAGGCGCGCGCGCCACTATGCTCTTGTCATGGAGCGATCACGACGATGACAGGCGGACAGATGCAGATTGCCTTCCCGCCGGAACCGCCCGAATATTGCGCACGCGATCTGGTCGTGGCGTTTTCGGCGCTGGTCGACGGACGTTGCGTGCAGTGCGCGGTCACGGCCGAGGCGCTGGAAGATCATTTCGGCGCGCCGTCGCTGCTCGAACGCGACCTGCTGGCCGCATTCGAAGCGCACCGGTCGGCGATCGAGGCGATGGCGCGACGCATGCTCGAGGAAATCGGCGGCCGGCCGGTGCTGCTGCACAGCGGCCACTTCCGGCTCTGAGACGGATACAGCAGGAGGGTGCATGACACTGCAGGGCAACATTCACGAACGCGACTGGTCCGTCGAAGTCGAGACGCGCCCGTGCGAATCGGGCGAATTCCGCTGCCGCGTGTCGGTCGAGCATGGCGCCGGCGCCGCGCGCTTTCACCATACGTTCGAGCACAGCCATGCGTATCCGACCGAGCGGGAGGCGATGATCGAAGGGCTGCGGGCAGGCATGACGTGGATCGAGATGAAGGCGTCGCAGACCTTCAACGTATGAACGATCCCGCGCCGACGAAGGCGCGGGCAGACTATCGGCCGGGCAGCGATCGAAGAAATCGCGCCGTGCCACGGGCAACACATGCCGCCGCATTTCGATGCGGGCGGCATATGCAAGGCGGTCGACGAGCGGGCGGCCCCGTCAGGAGACACGACATGGGCGTGGGCATGCAGATCGCCTGCCATGGATTCGCGGGTACCGCCGCGATCGAAGCCGAAGCCGGCGCGCTGCTGGTGCGGCTCGAGCGCTTCCGCGCGCTGATCGGCGGCTGCCACCTCGCCATCGAATCGCGTGCCGCGGCCGATGGCGTGCGCCGGTTCGACGTGCGGCTCGACCTCGTGATGCACGACACGGCGCCCTGGCTGCTGCCGGCGTGTGTCGGCGACGACATGGACGACACGCTGCGCCGCGCGTTCATGCAGGCCGAACAGGCGCTGATCGCGTGCCAGGCGGGCGGTGCAAGGGTGGGGCTGCGCGACGCGGCGGCAGGCAGCCCGGCGCAATGAGGCATCGCACGCGATGCCGCGCCGGCGGCCGGGCGTCGGCGTGCCCGGTCAGACCCGGGCGAGCGCTTGCGAATCGATGATGCGCACGCGCTTGCCGCGCGTCTCGACGAGTGCTTCGCGATGGAACCGCGAGAACATCCGGCTGACGGTTTCGAGCTTCATCCCGAGATAGCAGCCGATTTCCTCGCGCGTCATCCTCAGGTTGAATTCCGTCGCCGAATAGCCGCGTGCCTCGAAGCGCGACGACAGGTTCAGCAGGAATTGCGCGACCCGCTGTTCGGCCGACATCGTGCCGAGCAGCAGCATCTGGCTCGATTCGCGGACGATCTCGCTGCTCAGCATCTGGTAGAGGAAGTGCTGCATCGGCTTGATCTCGCGGCACGCCGCTTCGAGCGCGCCGAACGGGATGATGCACACGACGCTGTCTTCGAGCGCGATCGCGTCGCAGCAGTGCTGGCCGCTGCCGATGCCGTCCATCCCGAGCGTTTCACCGGCAATCTGGAAGCCCGTCACGTGCTCGCGGCCGTCGCGATGCATCATCACCGTCTTGAACGAACCCGCGCGCACCGCGTAGATGCTCTGGAACGGATCGTCGGTGCGGAACAGCGCGTCGCCCTGGCGTACCTGCCGGGTCGTGCAGATGATCGCGTCGAGGCGGCCGTATTCGGCGGCCGTCAGTTGCGGCGGCAGGCACATCGAGCGCATCGCGCACGCCGAGCAGCGCGCGGCGGGATGCTTGGCGGCGTCGGCACGCGTGACCGCGCGAAGCGGAATCGTCGGCCGGGGCGTGATGGATACGTCGGCGGCGCAGGCGGTGGCTGTGGACATGAGTCACTCCGGCTCGTCAGGGGCGGTGCACGCGAGCGTGCACCAGGGATTCGATGACGCGGCATGCGGCGTCGAATTCGACGGTCTTGTCGAAGAAGTAGTCGGCTCCGGCCGACGCGCATGCCTCTCTGAATGCCGGCGCCGAGTGATTCGTCAGCACGATCGTGACGATGCGCGGCGCGGCCTTCGACAGCGTCCCGATCAGGTCGAGGCCGCTGCCGTCCGCCAGCCGCAGGTCGACGATCACGACATCCGCCTGGCTGCTGCGGATATGCGTCCACGCGTCCTGGCCGTCTTCCGCCTCGCCCACGACGGCGACACCGCGGATCGCGCCGACGAGCAGCGCGATCCGCTGTCGGACGGCGACGGCGTGATCGACGAGAAACACCCGGAGCGCGGCGGGCAACTGGCTGGCATTCATGCCGGCAGTATCGTGTTGCGCCGCCGAAAATGAAATCGGCCGAATTGGAAGTTGATGTAGGCCGCGGCGACGCGTTGTAGGGCGATTCCTACAACGCGTACGGGAAATCGCCGGATCGGCCCCGGTATGACGTGCCGCGTGTGAGGCGGGCGGGTCGTGCTGCCGGATCAGCCGGCCCGGCGCGCGTCCAGCGCATCGCGCGCGGTTCGGCACGCGGCCAGATCCCACGCCGCACAGCCGACGCTCTTGAACAGCAGCGGCCCGGTACGGTCGAATGCGCCGCCCAGCACGTCGGCGAGCGACGCGACCTGCTGCCAGTCGACCTGCGCGACGATCAGGTCGCCGGCCTCGTGGCGGGCGCCGGCCGGATCGTCGACGACCAGCCGGCTGGCACGCACGGTGTTCGCGTCGATTTCCGCGGCGTCCGCGGTGAACGCGCCGACGCCGACCACGAGCCGGCCTTCGCGCGCGGCTTCGCGGTAGACGGGCGTGCGGCTCGTCGTCAGCGTCACGACGACGTCGATCGCATCGGGAACCGCGTCGCCGTCGAGCGGTGCGAGATGCGGCGCGTGCGCGCGGTGCGCGGCGCAGAATGCCGCCGCGCTGTCGGCGCGAGTGCCGCGCACGTGCAGGCGCGCGTCGGGAAAGATCGCCGCGAGCGCTTCCGCGTGATTGGCCGCCTGCTTGCCGGTGCCGATCAACAGGATGTCGCGCGGCGCGGCGCCGTGCAGCGCCTGGATGCCGAGCGCGGTGATGGCCGCCGTGCGGCGTCCGGTGACCGTCGGGCCGTCGAGCGCGAAGCGCATCTCGCCGGTGGTCGCGTCGTACGCGGTCACCTGGCCGAGGATCGTCGGCAGCCCGCGCGCGCCGTTGCCCGGGCACACGTTCACGAGCTTGTGGGTCGCGAGGTCACGCGCGCTCGACGGCATCGACAGCATCACGCCGCCGGCCTGCAGCGGCACGACCAGGCGCTCGGGGCTGACGATCTCGCCCGCCGCATAGTCGGCGACGGCCTGCCTGAGCGTGGCGAGCAGCGCCGGGTAGTCGAGCAGCGCGGCCGTGTCGGCCGCATCGAAAACGGGAATCGGGGAAAGCGCGGTCATCGTGTACGTCGCATGCGTCGGTGAGCGTGGACGACGGGCGCATGCCGCGCCCGCCACAAAGCTGCCGGATACCGTGGCACAGGGCAGTGTGGATCGAATCTATACCACTTTCTGGCCTGCCCGCAACCCAGAAAATAAAGCGCCTCGCCGTTTTTGGTTCTAATATCTGTCCAGAAGGGCCGCCTTGGCCTCGATGCCGGCGCGCTCCGGTATAGTGCGAACCCATTCCAGATTCACGCCCGCGACCGGGCAGGAGCTACACGATGATGTCCGCGCGTCCCGACTCACTCGAAGGTGGATTCAAGCCGCTGCAGATCTACGAGCAGGTGGCCGAGAAGATCCGCGACGAGATCCGCGCGGGGCGCTACGCCGCCGAGTCGCGGCTGCCGTCCGAGCGCGAGCTCGCGGGGCTGTTCCAGGTCGGCCGGCCGGCCGTGCGCGAAGCGCTCGGCGCGCTGCAGAACGAAGGGCTCGTGTTCACGAAGCGCAATTCGGGCACCTACGTCGTCGCGGCGCCGCTCGACGTGCTCGCGCAGCGCGGCGACACGCACGAGGCGTCCGAAGCCGATTTCAGCCCGACGTCGACGCTCGACGTGCGGTTGATCCTCGAGCCGGCGATCGCGCGCCTCGCGGCCGCGCACGGCCGGCCCGACGCCGGCGCCGAACGCTACCTGGCCCAGATGGAAACCATTACCGACGTCGACGATCCGCATCAGCGGGCGCTGTGGAACGAGAGCGACCGGTTGTTCCACCGGCAACTCGCGTTGATGACGGGCGACGCGCTGATCGTGAAGATCGCGGACGAAGTCGCGAAGACGATGGACCAGCCGCTGTGGAAGCGGCTGAAGGACGACGGCATCTACGACGCGGGCCGGATCCGGCTCTACGTGTCCGAGCATCGGCTGATCTACGAGGCGATCGTGTCGGGCGACGCCGATGCGGCGGCGTTCTATGTCGAACAGCACATCCGCCGCGTGCGGCGCGACATCGCGCCGAAGTGACCGCGTCGAAATCGTTCTGGTCTGAAAAATGACCAGAATCGAACACTTTATTTTGAAATTGCTTGCGCGGTGACCACGCGTGTCCTACATTGGTTTCACACAAAACCAATCAGGAGACATCATGCGACACCTCGTTACCGCGCTTTCGGTGGCCATCGCCGCCGGCGCGCTGACTTCCGCGCACGCGCAGGAAGTCGTGATGATCGGCCATTCGGCGCCGCTGACCGGCCCGCAGGCCGCGAACGGCAAGGACAATGAAAACGGCGCGCGGCTGGCCGTCGACGAACTCAACAAGGCCGGCATCAAGGTCGCCGGCAAGACCGTCACGTTCAAACTGGTTTCCGACGACGACCAGGCCGACCCGAAAGCGGGCGTGCAGGTGGCGCAGAACCTCGTCGACAAGGGCGTCGTGGCGGTGCTCGGCCCGTACAACTCGGGCGTCGCGATTCCCGCATCGCGCGTGTACTCGAATGCCGGCGTGCCGATGCTGCCGGTCGCATCGAACCCGGCGCTGACCAAGCAGGGCTTCAAGAACATCTTCCGGATCGGCGCGAGTGACGAGCAGCTCGGCGGCACGATGGCCACGTTCGCCGCGAAGACGCTGAACGCGAAAACCGCCGCCGTGATCGACGATCGCACCGCGTACGGGCAGGGCGTCGCCGAACAGTTCATGAACGTCGCGAAGGCGAACGGGATCAGGATCGTCGACCAGGAATACACGAACTCGTCGGCCACCGATTTCCTCGGCATCCTCACCAAGATCAAGGCCAGCAACCCCGACGTGATCTTCCTCGGCGGCTATGCGGCACAGGGCGCGCCGATGGCCAAGCAGATGAAGCAGCGCGGCCTGCGCGCGAAGCTGCTCGGCGGCGACGGCATCTGCTCGGCCGACATGGGCAAGGTCGCGGGCGACGCGGCGTCGATCGTCTACTGCGCGCAGGGCGGCGTCGCGCTCGAGAAGACGGCGGCCGGCCGCGAATTCCTGAAGAAGTACCACGACACGTATCACACCGATACGCAGGTCTACGGCGTGAACTACTACGACGGGATGAAGCTGCTCGCCGACGCGATGGTCAAGGCCGGTACGACCACCGACAAGGCGAAGCTGATCGCGCAGCTCGCGAAGTCGAACTACGCGGGCGTCGCGGGCACCTATTCGTTCGACGCGAACGGCGACCTGAAGGGCGCGCCGACAACCGTCTACGTGATCCGCAATGGCCTGCCGGAGCCGTACGCGAAATAAGCGACCAAGCGACGCACCAGGCGCCGCTCAAGCCTGTCACCGGACGGCGGCGCGACCGCCGTCCTTCGTTTCCACGCATCCGATCGACCATGAAAATTTCCCGATCCCTTTCCACCGTCGAAGTGCATACGGGCGGCGAAGCGTTCCGCATCGTCACGAGCGGGCTGCCGAGACTGCCGGGCGACACGATCGTCCAGCGCCGCGCGTGGCTCAAGGAGAACGCCGACGAGATCCGCCGCGCGCTGATGTTCGAACCGCGCGGCCACGCCGACATGTACGGCGGCTACCTCACCGAGCCGGTGTCGCCGAATGCCGATTTCGGCGTGATCTTCGTGCACAACGAAGGCTACAGCGACCATTGCGGGCACGGCGTGATCGCGCTGTCGACCGCCGCCGTCGAGCTCGGCTGGGTGCAGCGCACGGTGCCGGAAACGCGGGTCGGCATCGACGCGCCGTGCGGCTTCATCGAGGCGTTCGTGAAGTGGGACGGCGAGCATGCGGGGCCGGTGCGCTTCGTCAACGTGCCGTCGTTCATCTGGCAGCGCGACGTGTCGGTCGAGACGCCGTCGTTCGGCACCGTGACCGGCGACATCGCGTACGGCGGCGCGTTCTATTTCTACGTCGACGGCGCGCCGTTCGACCTGCCGGTGCGCGAAGCGGCAGTGGAAAGGCTGATCCGCTTCGGCGCGGAAGTGAAGGCCGCCGCGAACGCGAAATACCCGGTCGTGCATCCGGAGATTCCGGAAATCAACCACATCTACGGCACGATCATCGCGAACGCGCCGCGCCATCCGGGCTCGACGCAGGCGAACTGCTGCGTGTTCGCGGATCGCGAGGTCGACCGCTCGCCGACGGGCTCCGGCACCGGCGGCCGGGTCGCGCAGCTCTACCAGCGCGGGTTGCTCGCGGCCGGCGACACGCTCGTCAACGAATCGATCGTCGGCACGGTCTTCAAGGGGCGCGTGCTGCGCGAAACGACGGTCGGCGGGATGCCCGCCGTGATTCCGGAAGTGGAAGGCAGCGCGCATATCTGCGGGTTCGCGAACTGGATCGTCGACGAGCGCGATCCGCTGACCTACGGTTTTCTCGTGCGCTGAGTCGCCGCGCCGATCGGCCGCGCGTTGCGCGACTTCCCGTTTGTCGTACCAGGCTTGGCGCGTCGTTCCCGTCAGGGAGCGCGCGCCTTTTTTGCGTGTGAACCGGCGCCCGGCCGCCCGTGCAGGCGGGCGCGACGCCGTCGCGGTTCGGCCGGCCGCGCGAGTTTGGTACGATGCACCCTTTTCAGCCGAGCTCCACCCGCGTGAATCGCCGAAACGTGTCGTCAGTGCGTGACTTCTGTGCCAGATGGGTCGCGCGCGCCCAACCCGTCGCGGCTGCCGCCGTCGCGAGGGTCAAGCCTCTCGCCGCCGTTGCGTGGCACCACCTGCGTCATCCGACGCGCCGCGGCGTGCTGCTCGCGGGCGCCGCCGTGCCGGCGCTGTTCGTGGTGTACGTGGTCGTGCTCATCCCGTTTACGCCGGGCATCGGCGACATCCGCAAGGCGCGTGTCGACCAGCCCGCGCAGGTGCTGTCCGCCGACGGCAAGCTGCTGGCCGAATTCAAGCCGTCGAACCGGGAATGGGTGCCGCTCAAGCAGATCTCGCCGCACATGGTCGACGCGCTGATCGCGACCGAGGATCACCGCTTCTACGAGCACCACGGCCTCGACTGGAAGCGCACGGCATCGGCCGCGCTCCATACGTTCTCGGGCAGCCGCCAGGGCGGCTCGACGATCACGCAGCAGCTCGCGCGCAACCTGTATCCGGACGAAATCGGCCGCGCGCCGACGCTCACGCGCAAGGTGAAGGAGGCGATCACCGCGCTGAAGATCGAGGCCGTCTACAGCAAGGACCAGATCCTCGAGACCTACCTGAACACGGTGCCGTTCCTGTACAACGCGTACGGCGTCGAGATGGCCGCGCGCACCTATTTCGACAAGTCCGCCGACGAGCTGGACGTGCTCGACAGCGCGACGCTCGTCGGGATGCTGAAGGGCAACAGCTACTACAACCCGGTGCTGAACCCCGAGCGCGCGCTGCAGCGGCGCAATACGGTGCTCGGCCAGATGGTGAAGTACGGCAAGCTGTCGCCCGCGCAGTTCGCGCAATTGCAGCGCCGGCCGTTGCGGATCGATTTCGAGCGCCAGAAGGAGCCGCCCGGGCCGGCGCCGCATTTCGCGCAGCAACTCCGCAAATGGCTGATCGCGTGGGCCGACCGCAACGACTACAACATCTACGCGGACGGGCTGATCGTGCGCACGACGATCGACTCGCGGTTGCAGCAGATGGCGACGCAGGCGCTCACGCTGCAGGGCAACCAGTTGCAGGGCATCGCGAACAACGCGTGGAGCGGCCGCGACGGCTGCGGCACCGACAACGAGGTCTTCCGCACCTTCATGCGTGAGTCGCCCGAGTACAAGGCCGCGCAGGACGCCGGCAAGGACGACGCGGCCGCGATGAAGCTGCTCGCGGCCGACCGCGGTTTCATGCGTGCGCTGTGCAAGACCAAGACCGACGTGCAGGCCGGCTTCCTCGCGATCGACCCGCGCAACGGGCAGATCCGCGCGTGGGTCGGCAGCCGCGACTTCACCAGCGAGCCGTTCGATCACGTCGCCCAGGCGCGGCGCCAGCCGGGCTCGACGTTCAAGCCGTTCGTCTATGGCGTCGCGTTCGCGAACGGGATGAAGCCGGACGACACGTTCATCGACCAGCCGGTCGAGATCCCGTTGAAGGGCGGCGAGATCTGGCGGCCGAACGACGACGTGCCGCCGACGGGCAAGCCGATGACGCTGCGCGACGCGGTCGCGCTGTCGCGCAACCGGATCACCGCGCAGGTGATGGAGAAGGTCGGGCCGGCCTCCGTCGCCAGGCTCGCGCGCGACATGGGCGTGCGGGAAAGCCCGCTCGAACGCGTGCCGTCGCTCGCGCTCGGCACGAGCCCGGTCACGCTGAAGGAGATGGTCGCGTCGTACGCGACGGTCGCGAACGGCGGGCTGTATGTCGAGCCGCAGATGGTGACGCGCATCGAGAACCGCCAGGGCGACGTGCTCGCCGAATACGCGCCGGCGCCGCCCGAGCGCGCGCTCGACGCCGAAACCGACAAGACGCTGCTCAGCGTGATGCGCGACGTCGTGACGCGCGGCACGGGCGGCAGCATCCGCACGCGCTTCGGGATTCGCGGCGACGTGGCCGGCAAGACGGGCACGACGCAGGACAACGCGGACGGCTGGTTCATCCTGATGCAGCCCGGCCTCGTTGCCGGCGCGTGGGTCGGTTTCGACGACGGCCGCGTGACGTTGCGCAGCGATTACTGGGGGCAGGGTGCGCACAGCGCGCTGCCGATCGTCGGCGATTTCTTCCAGCGTGCGCAGCGCGCCCGGATCGTCGACACGAAGGCGAAATTCGATACCGAGCCGTCGCCGGGCTGGTTCGCGTCGCTGCGCGAGCGCGTGACGGACCTGTTCGACACATGGTTCCCGCCCAAGCCTGAGAAGGCGCCCGCGCCGGCCAGGACGCAGCGGGTGGAGCGCGCGCCCGAGGCTGACACCGGCACGGAATCGGCCGCCTCGGCCGCCTCCGCGCCGGAGGCGGCATCGGGTGGCATCGTCGAGGAATGGGTGCCGGCGTCGGAAGTGGCCGCGTCGGCTGCTGCGCTGTCGGCCGGCGCGTCGCAACCGCAGCCTGCTCAGCCGCCAGCGGGGGCGAGCATGCCGGGCGGGGGCAGCTCGGGCCTCGGTACCGCACCGGCCGCCGCCCCTTCGGCTGCACCGGCCCAGCCGCCCGTGCCGGCCGCTCCCGACGCGAGCGGCGCTTCGCAGTAACGAAGCCGTTCAGATTTCGCGCGCGGCTGCCGTAATCACGGTGTCACGACAGCTCGCGCGGTCGCTCCGCGCCTCTCCGATGAGGCTATTTTCCGACTACGTCGCGCTCACGCGCGACGATCTCGCCGCCAGTGTCCCGCTCGCCTTCGATCTCTACGATGCCGACGGCGCCGCGCTGCTGCCGGCGGGCACGACGCTGCGCGATGCCGCGCAGCATGCATTCCTGTTCGACCATTTCCGGCCGGTACGTCGGCGCGACGACACCGAAGCCGAAGCCGAAACCGAAACCGCGCCGCGCGTGCCCGACGCGGTGCCGCACGCCACGCGAATGGGGTTGTCGGCGGGCGCCGCGATCGGCATCCGCCGCCGGGTCGGCACGACCCGCGGGCTGCAGCGCTACCGGCTGATCGGCATTGCCGCATCGGGTGCACTGTTCGTCGAGCCGCAGCCGGCGGCCGCGTTCGACTTCGCGAGTGGCGACGACATCGAGGCGGTGGCCATCGGCCGTGCCGCGGTGTCGCGTTTCGGTGCGACGGTGGAGTCGGTGCAGGGGGCGGGCGGCGCGCGGTTCCTGGTCCTGTCGCCCCCGGGTTTCGTCGACCGCCTGCGCACGCGCGCGGAGCCGCGCGTGCCGGTGCGGATCGCCGCCTGCTGCGCAGGCGGAGCGGAGGGCGCGGAAGGCATCGGGATGGTGCACGACATCAGCGTGAGCGGGCTGTCGATTGCCGTCGACCGGCCGATTGCCGCCATCGGCGAGCCCTTGCGCGTGCTGCTGCCGTACGCGACGGGCGGCCGGGTCGAGCTGCTGGCGCTAGACAGCACGGTGCGGGCCGTCCATGCCGACCCGGCGGCGCCCGCACTGACGCTGCATCACGCGGCGTTCGGCAAGATCGGCGCCGACGACCTGATTCGCCTCAAGGCGCTGCTGTTCGACCGGCTGATGGCGTCGTCGGGGCGCTGATGTCCGGCGGGGCGCGCCGGGTACCGTATCGCGGCATTCGGTGCGCGAACGCCGATAATCGTCTGACGATTCAGTGAATTCCGCGATGATTGTATGTTTTCCGTCAACAGTGAATTCGTGATTTAAGTATTTACCCTGATAGAGCCGCCTCCTAGACTTCTACTCATGCGCAACGACCCCGAGTCCGAAGCGCCTGACAAAACAATCCTGGAGGTAATGCATCATGAAATCGCTGATCAAGGCAGTTGCACTGGCCGCCCTGGTGGCCGCACCGGTCGTTTCGTTCGCCCAGAGCCAGCAGCCGCTGACGCGCGCGCAAGTGCGCGCCGAGCTGGTCCAGCTCGAAAAGGCCGGCTACAACCCGAACGACTGGATCAACTACCCGGAAAACATCCAGGCCGCGCAGGCGAAGATCGCCGCCGCACAGAACACCGGCGCGCAAGCCGACGCAACGGGCTACGGCTCGAACCCTATCGGGACGTCGCAGTCGGGTCAGCGCGTGCTGGTGCCGGCCGCCACCGACCGTTCGTCGGTGTTCTTCGGCCACTAAGCCCGGCAGCGCCCGCAAGGGCGCCCGGCGCTTGCCGTCTCTTCCGAAACCCGTGCACGGTGTCCGTGTGCGGGTTTTGCTTTTGGCTGCCTGAATCGTCGGGGGCCGCGAGCGCGTTGTGCCCGATGCGCATCAGCGGCGGCTGCCCGCCTGGCGCGCGCGTGTCGCGAGCACGGCCGCGACACCGCCGAGGATCGCGACCGATGCGAGCGCGAGCCGCCAGGTCGGCTGTTCCGACAGGAACAGCACGGCGCCGCATGCAGCGACGGGGGGAACGGAGAGCTGAACCGCCGCGGCGCGCATCGCCGTGAGGTGCCGCAGCGCGGCATACCAGAGCACGTAGCCGAGGCCCGAGGTCAGCGCGCCCGAAAGCACGGCGAGTACGACGCCGGCCGGCGTGACGTGAAAGCGGGCGGCGAGCGCGGCGCTCAGCGCGAGCGCCAGCGGCGCGGCGCGCAGGAAATTGCCGGCGGTCGCCGCGACCGGATCGACGGGCCGACGGCCGCGTATCGAATAGATTCCCCATGCGATGCCCGCGGCCGTCATCAGCGCGGCGCCGCGCGGCGTCGGCGCGGCGAGCCCCGGTGACACGAGATACACCAGTCCGCCGAGCGCCGCGCCGAACCCGGCCCAGCCGGTCGCGGCAAACCGTTCGCCGGCGTGCCATCCCGCCGCAAACATCGTCAGCTGCACCGCGCCGAACAGGATCAGCGCGCCGGTGGCCGCGCTGACGGTCAGGTACGCAAACGAGAAGCACGCGACGTACACGAACAGCATCGCCGCGGCGGGCCAGTCCGCGGGCGGGGCGGGCCGTCGCGCACCCGCGCGCGCGACGATCGCGAGCATCAGCGCGCCGGATACGAGACGCAGGCTGCCGAAGCTGGCCGCGTCGATCCGTCCGGCCTGCAGCGCGAGCCGGCACAGCAGCGAATTCGACGCGAACGCGAGCATCGCGATCGACGTCAGCGCGGCGACGCGCATGCCCGGCCGGACATGCAGCGCGAACGTGGTGGCAAGCGGTCGCATCGCGGGCCTCACGCGTGGCTGGCAACGATCAGCACGGCCGCGCCGAACAACGCGGCGCCAAGCGGCGCGGTGAGCGCCTGCCCCCACGCCGCATTCTTCTCGAGTGCCATCAACGCGGCGAGCGCCAGCATCCAGCCGAGACTGCCGGCGCCGACGATGAACATCAGCAGCATCAGCGCCCAGCAGCAGCCGACGCAGAAGAGCCCGTGGCTGACGCCGAGCGCAAACGCGTGACGCATCGGCGTGCGGCCACGCCAGCGGCTGATCACGAAACTGAACGGCGTGCGGCAACGATCGAGGCAATGCGTCTTCAGTCCGCTGAACTGGAACGCGCCCGCGAGCGCGAAGACGGCCGCGCCGATCAGCCAGCCGCGCCACGCGAGCGCCGGCACGCGCGCGACACCTGCCAGCACCAGCCCGTGCAGGCCGTGCGCGACGAGGCCGAAACCGCTCCACGTGGCGACGTAGCCGATGCCGACGAGCGCGAGCAGGCGCGTCTGGTCGGGGCGGCTCGCGACGACCCGGGCGAACGCATCGAACAGCGACAACGTCGTCGGCAGCATCATCGCGAGGATCATCAGCGTCCAGCCGGCCGCGTCGAACGCGGCAGGCAGCCACAGCGTGCCGCCCGGCAGCGCGCGGCATAGCGCGCTGAACGGTGCGGACAATGCGCTGTCGCCGTGGTCGAGGTAGCGCCCGTACGGGCTGCGCGTCCATGCCCACAGCGTGAGCCACGCGAACGCGACGAGACTCGCGAGCACGAGCGGAAACAGGCGCCGATGCAGCGAAGCAGCCATGACCGTGGGCCTGCAATCGCGCTTCACGCGTCGAACAGGAACGTGCTCTGCAGCGCGTTGTGATTCTTCAGATCGACGTCGATGCCGATCGCCGCGTTCTTCGACCGATAGACCGGCGCCTTGCCGACGAACACGGGCGCGCCGGGTACCGTCGAGAACACGGTGTCGGTCAGCGTCGTCTGCGCGCCGCTCGGGCCGAGATACGGCTCGAGTTCCGCGTGGTAGTCGGTGCCGATCGACAGTGTGCCGCGTGCCCCTTCGACGTTGAACGCGATTGGGGCGCGTTCGATCGACACGACCGTGCCGATCAGTTTCGCGAGTTCGGCGATCGGGCCGCCGGCCTGGCCGGTGTAGACCTTCAGCAGCGCCTGCTCCTGCGCGTCGGATGCCGTGTCGCTGACGTAGATCGCGGCCGTCCAGTTGCCTTGCAGGATGTTGCCCGGCACGCGGCACACGGCGGCGATCGTGTTGCCGCTCACGTCGACGCCGTCGACGGTGCCCTTGTCGACATGCCATGCGACGATCGTGTCGCAGACGCCGAAATCCGGGTCCTCGCCGATCCAGCACGGGCAGAGTACGCGACAGTTGCAGACCTCGAGCAGACGGCCTTCCAGGTGATAGCTCATGATTCCCTCCAGGGAGCGACGGCGAAAGCACGTTGGGCCGGGTGGAGGAACCTGACTGACGAGTCGTCACCCCGCTCGGCGATGCGAACGCGAAATGCGCTGAGGAATGCGCGGAAGCGGAGACGGGATGGATGCGATAGCGCGGGCCTGAAGCGGCGTATCGATTTTCCAGTGTAGGTGCGCGGGGCCGATATGCAAGCCGTCGCGGGCGCTGCGATGCCGGCTGACAAGCCGGCGCGCGTGCGCTAGCATCGCGATCGGCATCGCCGCCGCACGGCGGCCGATGCTCGACAGCACGACAGGCCCGGCACCGGGTTCCACGACTTCAACGAACAACAAGGAGCATCCATGCGTGTCTTGACCGGTTTGCTGTGCGCACTGGCGCTGGCGGCGAACGTCGCCCATGCACAGGCGAATTGTGCCGACGCGACGGACCAGGCGGCGATGACGGCATGCGCCGATCGCGCGTACAGGAAATCCGACGGGGAACTGAACCGGATCTACCAGGCCGTCACCGCGCGCCTGCGCGATGCGCGGCCGCTCGCCGACAAGCTCGTGAACGCGCAGCGTGCGTGGATCGCGTACCGCGATGCCGAATGCAGCTTCTCCAGCGCGAACGCCGAGGGCGGCAGCGCGTATCCGATGGTCGTGTCGACCTGCCTCGACGATCTGACGAAAGCGCGCACCGAAACGCTGAAGGGCTATCTGTCGTGCGAGGAAGGCGATCTCGCGTGCCCGGTGCCCGCGAAGTAGGCGTGGTGAGCCGCCCGCGGCCGGGCGCACGGTGCGCGGCCGGGCGGCGCACGCCATCCGCGGCCAGACGTCGCTAGACGTCGTCCGTTTCGTCGAGCAACTTGTGCCGCATCGCGTAGCGCACCAGCGCCGCTTCGTGCGGCATCTGCATCTTTTCCAGGATACGTGTCTTGTACGTGCTGACCGTCTTCGCGCTCACGCACAGCGCGTTGGCGATCTCGGTCAGCGTCTGGCCCGCCGCGATCCGCCGGAACACGTCGAATTCGCGATCGGACAGCCGCTGGTGCGGCAACGTCTCGGCCGGCTCGTTCAGGCTCTGCGCGAACTGCTCGGCCATCGCGAGGCTCACGTAGACGCCGCCCGACGCCACCTTCGTGACCGCGCCGACCAGCTCGGCGCTCGCGCTTTCCTTCGTCAGATACCCCGACGCGCCGGCACGGAACGCGCGCACCGCGTACTGCTGCTCCGCGTGCATGGTCAGCACGAGCACGCGCAGCGCGGGCTTCTCGTCCTTGATCTGCTTGATCAGCTCGACGCCGTTGCGGCCCGGCATCGACAGGTCGAGCACGAGCACCTGGGCGGGCGTGGCGCGCACGAGCGCGATCGTCGACGGGCCGTCGCAGGCTTCGCCGGCCACTTCGAACCCGGTGGCGTTCTGGAGGATGTGCCGCAGACCGTCGCGTACGAGCGTATGGTCGTCGGCGATGAGGACCTTGATCATGTGATGAGCGTTTCCTGTTGTACGGTGCTGAGCGGGAGTGCGACGGTGATCGAGAAACCGCGCGCGAGCGCGGTGTCGATCGTCACGGTGCCGCCCAGCATGTGGGCGCGTTCGCGAATGCCGATCAGGCCGAACGATTTGTCTTCGTGGGCCGGGCCGCCGGGTGCCGAGCCGCGGCCGTTGTCCGCGACGCGCAACACGCAGAAGCCTTCCTCCACGTCGAGCCGCAGCGCGACGCGCGTCGCATCCGCATGGCGCGCGACGTTCGTCAGCGCTTCCTGGACGATCCGGAACAACGTGGTCGCGCCCGTGCTGGTGAACGTGAGGCCGCCCGTTTCGATGTGCCGCTCGACGTCGATCCCGTAGCGGTTCGTGAAATCGTTCGCGAGCCATTCGATCGCCGGCACGAGGCCGAGATCGTCGAGCATCACGGGCCGCAGGTCGGCCGCGATGCGCCGCACCGATGCGACCGTCGCGTCGATCAGCCGCCGCATGCCCTGCAGGTGCGACAGCACGCCCTCGTCGGGCAGCGCGCGGCCGGGCACGCGCAGTTGCTGTTCGACCACCGACAGATCCATCTTCAGCGCGGTGAGCTGCTGGCCGAGGTCGTCATGCAGTTCGCGCGCGATGCGGGTCTTTTCCTCTTCGCGCACGTTCTGCAGGTTCGCCGACAGTTCGCGCAATTCCTCGCGCGACAGCTTCAGCGCATTCTCCGCGCGCTGCCGCTCGGTGATGTCGCGCAGCATGACCGTGTAGAGCTTGCCGGACGCGTCGCGGATCTGCGAGATCGACGCCTCGATCGGGAACTCCTCGCCGTTGGCGCGCAGCCCGAACAGCACCCGCTGGCGGCCCATCTGACGTTCGGACACGCCCGTCACGCCGAACTGGTCGACGTGCTTCGCGTGCGCGGCGCGGAACCGCTCGGGGATGAAGCGCGACAGCGGCGCGCCGATCGCTTCCATCGCGGACACGCCGAACACCTGCTCGGCCATCGGATTGAAGATCACGACCGTCTGCTTCTCGTCGATCGTGATGATCGCTTCCATCGACGAACGGATGATGCCCATCATCCGCGCCTCGTTGAGGATGCCGCGGCTGCTCGCACCGGAATCGGCGGCACCGGTGCGGCGCAGCAGTGCATGGACGAGCATCGCGAACGCGATCGACGCGATCAGCCCGGCGGCGAGCACGGTGCCGGCCGCGCGTTGCGCGCCGGTTGCGCTCGGGCGGCCGTCCGCGGAATAGGCGAGCGTCAGCACGGTGCCGCCGAAGCTCAGCTCGTCGGTGCGCCGCATCAGGTCGGGCGATGCCGACGCCTCGTCGGTCGTCGTTTCGACGCTGACGATCGCACGCCGGTCGCCGCCGGCGGTCATCGACACGTCGATTCCGCGTTCCGCGTCGAGCGCGCGCTCGATCAGGCGACGCGGGCTCAACGCCGCGAACAGCACGCCGTCGGCGGCGGTGTCGCGCGTGCCGGACGGCGGTGCGGCCGCGTGCGGCGACGCGGCGACCGGCACGAACAGCGTGAAGGTGCGGGCGTCGCGGGATGTGTCGTCGTCGGCCGGGTGGACGCCGAGCGCGATGTCGCCGGTCTGCAGCGCGCGCGCGAGCGGTGCCGCGTCGGATGCGCCGAAGCGCACGACGGGCGAATTCGACGCGGGCGCGCTGAGCACCGCAGTCGCGAGCGTGCCGGCCGGCATCGGGTTCGTGCCGGCGAGCGCGGTGCGGGTCGCGGGCGGCAGCGGCGCATAGCCGATCTGGCGAACCGGCGAGCGGCCGCTGTCGAGGTCGAGCGTGTCCGCGTACCGGCGCCACTGCTCGGGCGTCATGTCCGGGACGAGGCTGAACGCGCCGCGCGCGCCTTCGAGCACGGCGACGCCGGACTGCAGCTCGTGGCGGAGCATGGCGGTCACGTGCGACGTGCGGCGCTCGAAACGCGTATGGACGGCGCCTTGCCACTGCTCGCGCACGAGCAGCGCAACGCCGAGCGACAGCGCCGCGCCGGCGCACAGCGCAACGACGCCGGCCGCGAGCGGCTGGCGTAACATGATCTGGAGGCGCGTGGGCCCTCGGGCGTCACGCGTCGGGGTTCCACTGGCGGTCATTCGATGGCCATTCTGTTGTCGGGGGCCGCCCCGTGGCACGAGGGCAGCGCAGCAAAACCGGGCAAAACTCGCACCGGGTGCACGCAACGTCTATTTTCAAGATGAAATTGTGCGCGATTTACACGTTTTTTGTAATGGGGTCACTAGAATTTGCGGCAACCGGCGTGAAGCAGCGGGTGCGCCGGCCGCACTTGACGCGCATCAACGGGCGCGTCGGCACGTGGGGCAGACTGTTCGGCAGGCCACCCGGCACCGGGCCGGGTGGCGATAACGGGCCGCTGTCGCGCAACGCGCGAGGCGTGCCCGGTCGGAGGGACGGACCATGTACAAGCGGATTTTCGTCGGGCTCGACGGCAGCCCGAGCGCGCGTCTCGCGCTGAACGAGGCGATCCGGATCGCGGCGGCGTCAGGCGGCGAAGTCACCTGCGCATATGTCGTCGAGCACCGGCCGCAGCTCGTCGACGTCGATGCGGGTTTCGCGGCCGAGCGCGATGGCGATGCGGCCGCGACCGATGCCGCGACGCCGGTGCTCGACGCCGCGAAAGCGGTGCTCGCCCAGGAGCATGTGCCGGGCACCGTGCGCGCGCTCGACGCCTACGGCGAGGATGTCGCCACCGTGCTGATGCGCACGGCGGCCGAAACCGATGCCGACCTGATCGTGATGGGCACGAGCGGGCGGCACGGCCTGCGCAGGCTGCTGCTCGGCAGCGTTGCCGAATCGCTGCTGCGCGCGGCCGACCGGCCCGTGCTGCTGGTGCGGCACAGCGAGCCCGGCGCGCCGTCGGCTGAGTGACGTCGTGGGCGCGGCGCTGACGCATCGGCGGCCGCGGGCGGCGGCTGTCGCGCGGATTCGCCGGATGACGGCCTGACGAAACGGAAACGCACGACGCGCCGGCCGACGCTCGGCGTGTGAACGGGGCTGCCGTTTCTGTCGCGCCGGCCACCGGCCGGGCGAGGGCGGTACACTCGATGCGCCCCATGGGCGCAATCGCGTACCCATGGTTGCATCCCGATGCGCAGTTCTGGCAGCATCGGCCGGTGTCCGCTTGTTCGCCGCGCGCATGGCCGCGGCGTTCGACCCAGCGGCATCCGGCGGCATGCGGTCGCGTTCGCGACGGGCGAAGCGATCCGGTGCGCCGGGTGTCCGGTTCCTTACCTAACCGACGTCATCCGCCATGCCGATTTCCGCTACCGACCTGATTCGCCAGTTCGACCTGCAGCCGCACCCCGAGGGCGGCTATTTTCGCGAAACCTACCGTGCGACCGATTCGGTCGTGCGACCTGCCGACGGCGCGCCGCGCGCCGCGTCGACGGCGATCTACTACCTGTTGTGCGACGGCGCTTACTCGTCGTGGCATCGGATCCGTTCCGACGAAGTCTGGCATTTCTATGCGGGCGATCCGATCGAGGTATGGGTGCTCGACGAGCGCGACGGCTTGACGATCCACCGGCTGGGCAACCCGCTCACGCATCCGGGCACCGTGTTCCAGGCGGTCGTGCGGGCCGGGAGCTGGTTCGGCGCGCGCTGCGCGGCGCCGGAGCACGTCGCGCTCGTCGGCTGCACGGTGGCGCCGGGTTTCGAGTTCGCGGAATTCGAACTGGCCGACGCAGCCGCGCTGGCCGCCGCGTTTCCCGACTACGCGGAATACGTCGCGCAGCTTGCGCAGCGCCCGGACGCGTGAGCGCGACGGCGGTGCCGGCAACCTCCTGAAGCCCGCGCCGAAGGCGCGGGTTCCGCGCGATCGCGGCCAAACCCGTTTAGAATGCCCGTCATGCACTGGTTGGCCGCGGACGTGCCGCGGCGGCCGCTGCCCAGCCGGTCCGACGGCCCTCGTCGCGCGGCCGCATGTCTTCCAGGAGCGCCGCCGTGTGGCACTTTCCCATCGCTATTCCATCGTCGCTCGGCCCGTGGGCCGTGTTCGCGAGCGTGTTGATCACGCAGCTCGGCGTGCCGGTGCCGGCCGTGCCGATGCTGATTCTCGGCGGCACGATGGCGGCAATGGGGCAGGCATCCTGGGTCAGCATGTTCGCGGCGGCGATCGGCGCGACGATGCTGGCTGATTCGCTGTGGTTCTTCATGGGCCGCACGCGCGGCCGGCGCCTGCTGAACGGCCTCGTGCGCTTCTCGCTGTCGCTCGACACCACGCTGCGTTTCGCGCGTAACGTATTCGAAAGATACGGTGCGCCGCTGCTCGTGCTGTCCAAGTTCCTGCCGGGCCTCGGCCTCGTGTCGGCGCCGCTGCTCGGCACGACCGCGATCGGTGTCGGCGTATTCCTGTTCTGGGATCTGGCCGGCGCGTCGCTGTGGGCCGCGTTCTGGCTGGTCGGCGGCGCGGCCATTCACGACCAGATCGTCCAGTTCGTGCTGTGGGTGCGCGCGAGCGGCGGCACGATCCTCGACGCGTTCCTCGCGATCTTCATCACGTTCCTGCTGTACCGCTGGGTGCGCCGCGTGCAGTTCCGCCGTTATCTCGCACAGGTGCGCATCTCGCCGCCGCAGCTCGTCGAGATGATGACGTCGGACGAGCCGCCGCTGATTTTCGACGCGCGGCCGAAGGCGATCCGCGAGCGCGAACCGTACCGGATCGCCGGCGCGGTGCCGGTCGATCTCGATTCGCCGGACCTGCTCGACCCCGAATTGCTGAAACGGCCGATCGTCGTCTATTGCGTGTGCCCGAACGAAGCCACCGCGAAGCGCCTGATCGCGAAGATGCAGCGCAAGAAGATGATCCACAACATCCGGGCGCTGAAGGGCGGCCTCGATGCGTGGGAAAAGCACGGCTACCCGGTCGAGCCGATGCCGGCCGATCTCGATGCGTCGCGTTATTTCGTGCGGCCCGAGCACGGGGCGCTCGAAGGCGAATATACGGTGCGCGCGACGCTGTCGAAGTGACGCCCAGAGGGGCCGTTCGTGACGAAGAAAGCGTGCCCAATTTCGGGTGGGCGGTAAGCTGACCTGCGGCGCTCAGAGGTCCCAATCCGAAAGCCAAACTCGTCTGGTTGCGAGATGTATTGGCATACGACATTCGCGTTCAGCGGGTTGCAAGGGCGCTATCTCAAGAAGAGTTTGGTTTCGCCGCCGGGCTGGATCGGACCTCTATCCATCAGGTTAAAAGAAACGTATCGGTCGACCATGTCGAACGAATCGCGATAGCGCTGGAAATCGATCCGGCTCCATTGTTATGCCATCCCTTAGGGACGGAGTCCTTACCTCCTTTGGCACGCTTGGTAACAATTTGCGATGCCTCCCGACAAGGTCGAGTGACGCATGCATGCGCGCGCCGCTTCCGGCGGCCCTGCGTAAGTGCGTGTCGAGTCGGCAAATATTCCTCAGTCTTTAACTACAATCGTGCCCGAGCGACCTGACGTCGCTGCCGGCTGACTGTCTTTGCGTTGTTCCGCTGACGGTAGCGAACCTGAGAGAAGGACGACAAAAAATGGCGCTTAGACGACCCGCGCCCGGGGATTTGAAGAATCGCGACCTGTACGAGGCCGTTCATCGCGGGTTGTTGCAGCACGACCGGCTGTTGATGCTGGATACACCACTCGGCAAGAACGCGTTGACCCCGCTGCGGGCACGCGGATCGTCCGGGATTGGCGGTGACTACCATTGGACAATCGACGTTGCGTCGCTGCGTGACGATACGGCGCTGCTGTCGCTGATGCATCAGCCCGTCACCCTGTGGATTCAACAGCGTACGGCACTGTATGCAGATTCGGTCTATCGACCCGTGCACGGTTTCGTGCATCAGGTTGGATATTTGGGCGGGGACGGTAGCGTTTCAACATACCAGCTTGAATTTTCATCCGCGCTGATTTTCCTGAGCAAGACCCACAACGATGAAGGCTGGCTCGAAAAAGACGCGCGTGAAATCATTTCCGACGTGTTCAACCGCTATTCGCAGTTGCAAGGGCGGTTCCGGTTCGACCTGACGCGCGAACCTGCGGTGCGCTCATGGTGCCGTCAGAGCGAATCCGATCTTCATTTCGTGTACCGCCTTCTCGAAGATGAGGGAATGTATCTTCGTTGGGTCCACGAACCGACGAAGGAAGGCGAGCCGCCGAAAACAACGCTTGTTATCGTGGACCGCGTATCGTCGGTGCCGGAAGCAAAACCGGCCGAATATTATCGCGGGAACAGTGATCACGAGGCGGACGGGTTCACTCAGTGGGCGGTCATGCAGACCATGCAGAGCCTGAGTTATATGTCGCGTGCGTTCGACTATAAGCGCCCGACATCCCATTTCCAGACGGAAAGTGCCCTGCAATCCACGACATATGTAATGGACGGCGGGCGGCAGTCGGAATCGCGCAGCATCCCTGCTGCACCGATGACGATTTATCAGCCGACGGCGTACGGCTATCCGGATTCAGACAGCGGCGAAGGCCGTGCCCGTCGTCGTGTTGAAGAGTGGGATTCGCGTGCGCGTCGCTATTTCGGAGTCGGCGGTCTGCGATGGCTCGATGCCGGATCGCGATTCACGTTGGACAATCATCCGCGTCACCCCGATAGCGATCCCAAGAAGCGGGAATTCCTCGTCATTGAGGCGCGTTGGTTCATCGAAAACAACGTGTCGATTGGTCAACAGGCGACGGAATATCCGCGCAGTCTGCGCGCAACGCTGGCCGAGCAGCAGGCAGCACAGGGGACGCGCTTCAAGACACCAGAGCACCCGCAGGACGGGACGGCCGGGTTTTTCGTCATCGAGGTTGAGGCACAAGAGGCGAGTGTCGAATATCGCAGCCCGCTCGCGCATTCCAAGCCGAACATGACCATCGAGCATGCGATCGTCGTGACGCAGCAAGGATCGGAAGCGTGGACGAACGAGCGGAACCAGGTACGTGTGCATTTCGCATGGGACCGCAAGAACCCGGACGGCACCTTCGCATCGTCGCCGCTGCTATCGACCATGCAGGCCGATACGGGCAACGGCTACGGCTCGGTGCACGTGCCACGGGCCGGTGAATGGGTTTTAATCGCCTACTGGGCAAACGATTGCGACAAGCCGTTCATTTTGGGGCGCGTCAACGGCGGCACGACGCCTTCGCAATGGCATTCGAATGTCCTGCTGTCGGGATTCCAGTCGCAGGGGTTCGGCGGTACGGGCGCGTTCAATTCGTTCGTCCACGACGACGCCACGAACCAAGGCGGTACACGGCTCGTCAGCTACACGGGCAGCAGCTACGCATCGATCGCGCAGGGATACTTGATTCAGCAGAGCGGAAACACGCGCGGGCGATATCTCGGTTCGGGATTGCTGTTGCACGCCGACCATTACGCATCTGTGCGCGGCAGCCGGGGCGTGTCGATCAGCGCCCATCCCGTGTCGCGTGACAGTGATCAACTCGATGTTGACGAAGCGCGTGAACAGCTTACACGCTCAAAAGACCTGCTCGGCAGTATTTCGGACGCAAGTGAACAGCATCAGGCCGAGAGCCTGAAACTCGGTGTCGATGCGCTGACGACGTTCACCGACGCAACGAAGCAAGCGGCATCCGGCGAATCATCCGGAGGTCGGACGGCAGGCGGTGGCACGGGTAACGCCAACTCATTCGCTGAGCCGCTGTTGCTGCTCGGCAGTCCGGCCGGTATCGGCCTGTCCACACATCAGTCGCTACACGCGAGCGCCGACCAACAGGCGAACTGGATCAGCGGCCAGGATTCATATTTCGCGGCGGGCGGATCGATGCATGCGGCTACGGTAAATCATCTGAGCCTGTTCGCACGTAATCAGGGCATCAAGGCCGTTGCGGGTAACGGCAAGGTCGAGATACAGGCGCAGGCTGGTGATCTGGAAATGATCGCGCAGCAGCTTGTGAAATTGCTGTCGGTGGCCGGACGGATGGAAATCGCAGCGGATCAAGAGATTGTCTTGTACTGCGGCGGTGCAACGATCCGCGTCAAGGGCGGCAACGTCTCAATACATGCACCGGGTAACGTTGACTTCAAGGGCGCGTCGTTCAGTTTCGCGGGGCCGGTTAGCGAGTCGTACACGATGCCGCAGTTCAAACCGTCGTATCAGGCGCAATACGTCTTGAAGAACGAAGCAGATGACACGCCGATGATTCGACACGCGTACGAACTGAAGCTGCCATCAGGGCGGACCGTGCTCGGCCATACGAACGATCTTGGCGAGACAGTACCGGTCTTTACGCCGAATGCACAGAGCGTGAGCCTCAAGGCGTTCAAGCAGGAAAAGCAGGACGTGGAGCCGTGGAAGTATGCGGGTGGTGGGGAACCTGACATTTGGGCCGATTACCTGAAGGTTGACCCTGACGAGCGCACGTGAGCGCCAACGATACTAGGAGAACGCAATGGGCGGATCACTTCAACCGGCAGGCGCGTGCGAGACGATCAAAGAGCGCGTACCTGAGTACGCATATTTACCGCCGGGAACCAAGGGATATTTGCGGGAAAAGGTCGAGAAAGCGCTGAAAACGGCGAAATACGTTCCCGTCAGGTTGCGCGATGGCTCGATCGTCTACCGGCTGCTCATGCAGTCAGCGATGAGTGTGCCAATGATGGTCGAGGAAGAGTTCGAGTGGAAGTGGCTATTCAAGTACAAGGCTGAAGTGAGCTTCGACATGATGCCGTTCTTCGCGACAGGCGGCGTTGCCGCTCCGATTCCCTTCTTGAGTAATGAAAAACCCCACGGGACAGAGCGTCGTCGAAGCCGGAACCCGTTTCCGCCCGGAGCGAAGGTAGGTGCTCTTCGGCGACCCGATGTGATCATTGTGGAAAGCGAGGCGATTCTCTGGCCCGGGCGTGGAACTGTCGATCGCGAAGGCGGGCATCATGCCAACAATATGTTGCGATTGGTCGAAGTCAAATTCCCGGGTGACAACTGGGGACCGGGGCAAGAGGAAGCTTACCGGGCGATTTCCGGCGACTTCAAAAATCGCATGACCGTGATCGATGTGACTGATTGCAATGGGGACTTGCAGAAAATCCCTAAGCCTGCACCTATTCCCGCGCCGAAAACCAACGATGAGAAGGACCAGCAGACAGTGCCCATTCGTAGCGTCCCCGCTGTCCCGCACCATGTCTGGTATGAGGACTGGTGGCAAAAGGCGCACGAGTTCGGCGAAGAGGTCGAACATGCGGTTGCCCCTGTTTGGGATGCCGTTCATCGTGGATATTCATACGTGTCTGCTGAAACCAGTGCGTTCCTGCATCAGCATGCGGCGTGGATGTTTACGGCGGGTCAGTGGGTCGCTGACAAGGCGCATAGCGCTTGGGTATGGGTTGACGAGAAAGGGCACGAAATATTCCGCTACACGGCTGCGCAACTCAAGGCCGGATGGGAGGCAATTGTGCAAATGACCGATATGACGTGGGACGTGCTCACTCATATCGATTGGGCTCAGGTCGGCGTGACTCTGCTGAAAGGAGCCGCGATAGCGGTCGCCATCGTCGTCGGCGTCGCGATCGTGATCCTGTTGCTGCCTGAGTTGATCGCGATTTTCGCTGCTCTGTGTGCGATTATCGCGGCTGGTGCGGAAGCGGCTGCGGGGCTAGCTGCGGCGCTTGGCGTAGTGCTTGGCGGTGGGAGTGCAGTAGCAGCGCTTGCTGCGAGTTGACTGAATTTATGCCCGACTGATCAATAGACGACCCGATTATGACTTTGAGTGATCCGAAACCTGTCTTGACGCCGTTGCAGGCGCTTTCCCGCTATCAAGAAGATTTGAGCGTGCGCCTTGCCGACAACTCGATGGGTGTGTTGCCGGGTGTCATCGGTACGGTGTTCTTCGAGCGTGGTTCGCAGCCTGAGGTGCGACAGGCGATCCTCGACTGCTTCGACCGCTTTGATGAAATGTTCGGCGAGCATCTGAAGGGAGGCAAGGATGCTGACCTTGGAAAATTCACGGCGCGAAATGCCAAGAGTGTTGAGAAGATTCGCCGTGCAATTTCCGATACACCGTCATATATGCAAGTCAGTGTGTTGCGTTCCAGTGCAACCGACCAAGATACAGCGGCGGAATACAATATCGGGGTGTTAACCGGGACGGCACTTCAAGAGGACTATGTTTCGCCCACCGGACGATTGAGAGTGCCTAAGGGACGGGAGACGGGTTTATCGTATTTGAAATTCAATGTGCCGATGAACTTGGTCACTACCGCTGAAGGAGTCGCGAAGTACGAGGAATTTCTGCGTTATGTGTGTAACAAGCTCGTAGTGCGTGGTGGCTATGGTGGGCTTGCGCCTGTTCTTGCGTATAGCTATCACCGATATATGCCGCAAGAATGGGCACTTGCGGAACGTTTCAGCGGGTTAGACATTGACAGTACCGCGCACCTGCAGAAACAAGAGTACGACCCGGTGTCCTACGAAGGTGAATCCAAAGACGATCTAACCGCCTCGTATGATCATCTGCATCCCGGTGCGAAGGTCGGGCGGTGGGGCTTCATCAAGGGTGTGAACTGGTTCACGATCCTAGGCGAACTGTTCATCGAGCGTTTGGGTGGCGAGGCGGTAATCCGAGAAAAGCTTGATCGTCCCGATATTCACATCGAGCGCGCCAATGCATGCGTGATGATCCGTGCGGGCGACTTCCCGCGCCTTGGCGCTCCTGAAGAGGGTTTGCCCGAGCCGTACGTGTTCGTGAACAGTGTCCTGCGCATCCTGCGCGATCCGAAACCCGACGCACTGCATACCTACATTCCCGACCTTCCGAGCGCGGATGTGAAGAACGCACGCAAGTGGGTAGCACGCTTCGATTTGCCCGATGCCCCGCCGATTCCTGAGCCGCCGACGATAGTTCCGCCGCCCGCAAATCGCGAACCGGCCCGCCAAAGTGTGCGGGGCGGCAGTGCATGTCCGGAAGCGGGTTGGTGGCATACACCAGCTAAGGCTGGAAGCCGTCGCTATTTCGAAGCGGGCGAAACCATGCCGGTGATCGAAGGCAGTTCTTGGGGTACGACAAACTGGCACTGGTCGCCGAGTGAGAAACAGAACGGGTAGCGTTGAATATTCGACGTCGGGGGAAGAATGACTGGTGAGATTGAAGCGATCGTCAGGAAAAATATTTCCGGTGTTTGCGATTCGTTTGTCTTGAATACGGTGTGCGTCGCGCTTCAGGACAATGGCTTTATCGAGGCTGCGGGACAGAACTTGTCCAGCGTTCGAGCAATTCATCGGGCAAGCGAGAGAATTTGCCCAGAAATTATAAAAAGAGACTTGCGATTTCAGGATTTTCTTGTTGATCGCATTATGGTTGCGAGTGTAAGGCCGCAGCGACACTGGCTCATCGAGGCGCTTGGAAACCTAGACTCGTGTGTTGACCGGGGGAACATTTTCAAGCATGCGATTACACCTCAAACGTCTTTGCTGACGTTAGCTTGGGGGATTCCAATGCTCCTTGCAAATGTTGCTTTCGGGATTAAAGCTAGCTATTTTCGGAAATTTACTGCTCATGGGAAGTTTGATAGGTGGGTGGAAGGGCACGTAAATACCGAGAAAATTGACGCGCGCATGATACTTGAAGAGCTATTGACCGGTAATGATGGAGTGCCTGCGAAATACCGTCAAAGACTCGAAGAGGCTTTGAAGAGGTATTGACGTGAGTAGAGTTTCGGTCCGCAGGTTGGTTATTGGCTCGTCCTCGCGGTAAGCAGGAAGTCGGTGCCAGTTCGAGAAAGGCATGAGCACCGCCTGTCATCGAACAGAGCCAGTTGGGTACGATACCTGACGAGCAATACAACACGGCTAACGATCATGACGAGATACATGATTTTCGACGGCGATCATACGACGGTGGCCGGAACGGTACAAGCTAAGGCTACGCCGTTCGCGCTCGACGGCAGGCACATCGCGCATGAGGATGACGATGTGTTCTGCCCGGTATGCAAGACGATCGGCAAGATCAAATGCATCGGCCCGCGAATTCCGATGACCGGGCCAGATGGTCGCCGCGTAGCGCTGAGTGATGATCTGTGCGTTTGCAAGTGTCCGGCGCCGCCGTTACTCATTCCGTCGCAGCACGTCATGTCGGTGGACGTGTGAGGTAGATCGAACGCGGTTGACGGTCGATGTTGTGACGTTCAACTCCGTGCTAATGTCAACTCGCGTGTCGTTGTATTCCCGATGCAAGAAACGTTCACCGACTCGATCATGTATCCCACCGAATCGAAAGTAGTGCCGCTATCCCGTCAGTTTCTTGAGTCATCAATCGCATTGATTGACGCAGCGTTCTCGCGTGATCCAACGCTTGCATGGTGTCTGTCTGCTCAAACCCCGGGATTCGATGCCCGCCGGACGAATTACCTCAGAAGCTACTTGCAATATCATCACGACGCTTCGCTTCCCGTTCTCGGTGTATGGGTGCGGGATGCACTGGTTGCCGTCAGCTATTTTACGCCGGGTTCAACTACGGAAAATACATCCAGCCTTGCAGAACTAGGGCATCAGATCGCATCTGGTTGTGGCAAGCGATCCTTGCACAGAATTGACTTGCTCCGGAGGGTCGTAGAGTCAAAACTCTCATGTCACGACTGCAGTCGGATTGAATTCATCGCCGTTTCTCCACTGATGCAGGGTCACGGAATTGGCGCATCGCTCCTACGGACTACGCTGGCATATCTCCAAGATATCGAACCAGACAAGAATGTATTCCTTGAGACTGGCGAGGTACGAAATCTTCCGCTCTATTTGCGACACGGATTCTCCGTTCGGCAGCGGATTGGCTTTCCCGGACTAGATCAGTATCTCCTGCGGAAGGACGCGGTGTACGGTGGTCTGGCAACGTCGAATGAGTGAAGTCCGCAACGGTTCCTTAAGAGCCTGCGTTTGCCACGAACTGATCCAGACGGACATGGGCCGTCGCGATCACGCGAGTCGGAACCCGCCACGATTTCCACGAAAATCGACTGGCGTGAAACCACTGATCCTCCATATAATCCCGCCTGCATATTGCGTGCGCATGATCGCGCACATTCGACGCGTATTCGTTCGCGCCGAAAGCGATTGATCCCGGTGCCGTCCGTTACGCGCTCAGCCGCGTCACACGGGCCGCACGGGCGTATTCCGTGAAAGGCCCGATCCGTTTTCCGGATTGTTCCGGAAGATACGGATAATCCGCGGCGATTCCCATCGGATTGACGCAGCATCCGTGTCGTTTCTTATTCGGAAAACGACAGCGGAGATTATTTCGTTTTCGGCATGCCGGGTTCGGCATGAACGGTCGCGCATTGATATCGACAATGACGGCGGCCCGTTCACGGCTGCCAGGAGACGGACTTGAAACAACCAGAAGACCAGTTGCACCGTGGGCTGGAAGAGCGGCACATCAACCTGATGGCGCTCGGCGCGACGATCGGCGTCGGCCTGTTCCTCGGCTCGGCCACCGCGATCCGCGTCGCCGGCCCGGCCATCCTGCTGACCTACCTGCTGGGCGGCATCGCGATTTTCCTGATCATGCGCGCACTCGGCGAGATGGCGATCGCCAATCCCGTCGCCGGCGCGTTCAGCCGCTACGCGCGCGACTACCTCGGGCCGCTGGCTGGCTACCTCACCGGCTGGACCTACTGGTTCGTGTGGATAGTCACCTGCATGGCGGAAATCACCGCGGTCGGCGTCTACATGCACATGTGGTTCCCCTCCGTGCCGAACTGGATCTGGGCGCTCGCGGCGCTCATGGCGATGGGCTCGGTGAACTTCATCGCGGTCAAGCTGTACGGTGAATTCGAGTTCTGGTTCGCGCTGATCAAGATCGTCACGATCGTGCTGATGATCATCGGCGGCGGATTGATGATCGCGTTCGGCATCGGCAACGGCGGTGTCACGATCGGCCTGTCGAACCTGTGGGCGCACGGCGGTTTCATGCCGAACGGCATCAACGGTGTGATCGCCGCGCTGCCGATCGTGATGTTCGCGTATCTGGGCGTCGAGATGCTCGGTCTCACGGCAGGCGAGGCGCGCAACCCGGAGAAGTCGCTGACGAAGGCCGTGAACTCGGTGTTCTGGCGCGTGCTGATTTTCTACATCGGCGCGCTGTTCGTGATCATGTCGCTTTATCCGTGGGACCAGATCGGCACGCAGGGCAGCCCGTTCGTGATGACGTTCTCGCGGCTCGGCATCCCGGCTGCCGCCGGCATCATCAACTTCGTCGTGCTGACCGCGGCGCTGTCGTCGTGCAACAGCGGCCTGTTCAGCACCGCGCGGATGCTCTACAACCTCGCGCAGCAGGGCCAGGCACCGGGCAAGCTCGGCAAGGTCAACCGCAACGGCGTGCCGGTGTACGGCGTGATCGTCTCGGTCGCGCTGCTGCTGATCGGCGTGCTGCTCAACTATCTCGCGCCGCAGCACGTGTTCACGTGGCTCACGTCGGTGTCGACGTTCGGCGCGATCTGGACGTGGTGCGTGATCCTGATCGCACAGATGCGCTTTCGCCGCACGCTGTCGGCCGACAGGATCGCGCGCCTGCCGATCCGCGTGCCGTTCTATCCGCTCGGTTCGTTCGTCGCACTGGGTTTTCTCGTGCTGGTCGTCGTGCTGATGGCGTTCACGCCCGACACGCGCGTCGCGCTCGTGATCGGGCCGGTGTGGATCGTGCTGCTCGGCATCGCGTACGCGCTGTTCTACGCGAACCGTCCGGCGGCATCGGTGCCGACGAAGTCGTAAGCGGCGCGGGCAGGAGCCCGTGCGACCCTTGATCGCGATCATGCACGCGCGGGCCGGACGTTCTATGCTGAACGCATCGCTTGTCCGCGCTTCGCGTGGCAACCCGCCGATCCCCGCGACCGTGGCGGCCATCCGGCCGCCGCGCGCCGCTTCCGCGCGAAGCTCCCGTCGTCGTTCCGCGACGACGCGCACGCACGGAGGCCTTCGCCATGCAGCCTGCCCAGCCCATCCCGACGCTTGCGCGGATCGCGCTGGCCGTCGATCCGACGCCCGAATCGCTGTCCGCCGCACGCTATGCGCGCACGCTGCTGCGTCCCGGCATGCGATTGCGCATCGTCTGCGCAATCGACAACCCCCGCCTCGTATTGCCCGACATCCCGCGCATCGACGCGCTGCTGACGTCCGCGCGCGAGGACATGATGCGCGAAGCGCAAGCCGTCAACGAGCGGATCGCCGCGCTGTTCGCCGATAGCGGGATCGAGGTCGAGCAGGCCATCGTCGATACGTCGGTGACGGGCGGCTCGGTGGCCGATGCACTGGTGAACGACACGTCGGAATGGCGCGCGGACGTGCTGATAGTCGGCGCGAATCCGCATCACGGGCTGCTGCGGCTCGTCGAAGGCGCGATGTCGGACACGCTGACGACACGCGCGCGCTGCGCGCTGCTGATCGTGCCGGCCGCCTATGCGCTGCCGTCGAATGGCGGCCTGCAGCGGCTGATGTTCGCGGTCGACGGCAGTGAGCCGTCGCTGCACGCGGTGCGCGTCGGGCTCGGCTTCGCGACGCCGACAACGTTGCTGTACGCGGCATACGTGATCGATCGCGCGGTTCGTCTGACGGATATCGTGCCGGTGCGCGCGCTCGAGGATGCCTATCGCGCGGAGGGCGAGGATGCTCTCGCGAAGATCGGCCCGCTGTTCCATGCGACCGGGAACCCGACCAAGCGCAGTATCGTCGAAACCCGCCCGACCAGCGACGACGTGGCCCACGCACTGATGCGCGACGCCGTGCACTGGCGTGCCGAACTGCTGGTGGTCGGCACGCACGGCCGGCGCGGCATCGCCGCCTGGCTGATCGGCAGCGTCGCGCGTCGCGTGGCGCATCTCGCCCAGGTGCCCGTGCTGCTCGTGCGCGGTACCGAGTAAATCGCGCGGCGTCGAGATCGAAACCGGCCTGGTTTGATCTGCATCAGAAATGGCGCAAGTATCGCGTGAGACATTGACGGAACAACCGGCCACGCGGCCGGTCTGTCGTGCATGCACCGCGCAGCCGCGCGAGCGTCGAAGGCCGTGATCGACGGTGCGTTCACAGGCGTCACATCATTTTCCGGAGCCGCGACGTGCGATGCACGGCGCGTCATCCGGCCGAGAACTCTCTGGCACGAGGGTAGGCAGCCGTCGGCTGCCTTGGAGGACGGGCGGGGTGCATGTCACCCCGTCCGCTTTCCGCATTGGTGTTGTCGTTGGCCCCGTCTGAAGTGCATTCCCCGCAGGAATCGTTGTCATTGCGACCGTGTGGAACGGCGCGTGGTGATGCGTGATGGCGCACGGTCGCGCCGATGCGGATCGGTAAGGTCGCGGCAGGCTCACCGGCGCCGCGCCGTCGTCGTAAAGGCACGGCGTGCGGCAGGCGCTGCCGACGTTGCGCGGTGAGCAGCCATTCCACGGCCCCGTGCCGGCCGCTTGCCCGCTCAGCCGGTGCGAAGCATCGACCGCAAGTCGTGTCGCCGGCCTGCGCCGCGGCGTACCCGCGGGCGCTGGCGCGCGACGTGCAGCGGCGCGCAAATGCTGCATGTACGGTTGCGCAGGCGATTCGCATGCGGCCAGCCGGGGCGCGCCTTGCGGCGTGCCTCGACCGCAGCCGGCGCGTCGGGTGCGGCCCGTGCGCACAGTGCCGCGGCGAACCGTTGCAGCGCGAGAACCGAGCCCGCGACGCTCTGGTACTTTTCGCGGCCGATCTGCCCGTCGAGCGTGACGAGCAACCCGGCTTCGCGAGCGAGCGCAAGCAAGGTGTCGATATCGTCCGACGGACGGTTGCCGGCCGGCACGGCCCGGGCGGGCAGGGCGCGCGTGTTGCTCGACGGACGGTTGCCGGTCGGCACGGCCCGGGCGGGCAGGGCGCGCGTGTTGCCCGACGCGCGCCGTTGGCCGTCCCGGCCCGGTAAGTTGCGATGTGCCATGGTTGGTCTCCTGCGCCAGGCCCCGCATGCCGGCTCGACGGCCGGCTGAGCGATGACCTGTATGAACGTTTCGTCCATGTCACCAGTATCGTGGGGCGCCAGTACCCTGCCAAGCAGCGTGCGCTGAAGTCGCTGTCAGGGATTGCGCGGCGCGTATCGGAATCCGCTGACACGCGGGGCGCCCGATCGGCCGTCCGGGCGACAATCCGGCCCGTTCGTTCCGACGAATGGCCGGCGCGTGGCGGAGCGCGCTTGACGCATGATTTCGGCCGGTCTAAGTTCGCGAATGCATCGGCGTCGAGCAGCGTCCCATCGTTCGCCCGCCGGCCGGTGCCGCGCCCCGGGGTGGCGTGGCAGGTTTCCAGTCTCGTTCGCGGGCCGTTTGCGCCGCGAATCTTGCGCGGCCGGTTCGGGGACGGATCGGCGCGGCGGCACGCAACGTGCCGTTGATCGCGCGCAAACACGCGCCGGCGCATCGCACGCCGCGCGGCCGTTCAGTCTTTAAGCTTCCAGTACCTTCTTCTTTTCGTTCCTCGACCGTCAGGAGTCCGTCGATGTCCAAGGACAGTTTGCTCGATTCACTCAAGGAAGCCGCCAAACAGCGTGCGATCGGCGCGGATCAGTTGCGTGCGATGCTCGACGACGAAGTGCGCGTATTGTCGTCCGACGCGCGGGTGCACGATTACATCCACGTGTTCGCGATCCGGCACCTGCGCGAACGGATGCGCCGGCAGGACGAACTCGACAACGACACGCGGGCCGACGGGCCGCCCGCGGAAGCCGATCCGCGTCCGGGCCATCGCCTGTGACGGGCGTGCGCCGCGACTGGTGACAGCGCGGGGCGCGATCCGTCGCCGCGCCACGGCCGGGTTCCAGTCGACACGCGTGCATCCGTCGACCGGGAACCGGCCTGTCTCAACCTCCTTTCCGGCTCCTCCTGCCCACGCCAGCAGGTACCGTCGACGCGTCCCGGCAGCGTGCGCGCACGGCGCAGGACGGTGCACCCATCCTGACGATTCGCCGACGATCCGCTGACGATCGGCAATGCGTTTTGTCAGACGTTTCACTGAATTGTCACAGCAGCCTCAAGTAAGCGGCGCGATTGCCGTTTACCCGGTGAATTCGTCCACCGGGCGTTCGCGCTCCCTTACCGAGTCGTTGCCATGTTCTCGTCCATCCGCGCCCGCATCCTCACCGCGTGCGTCGCCATCGTCGTATTCGCGCTCGTCGCCACCACGCTCATCAACTACTTCATCGCGCGCTCGTACAACGACGACGCGATCGACCGCAACCTGACCTCCGTCGCAAGCGGACACGTGGTCGGGATCGCCGACTGGGTCGCCACCCGGAGCCGGATGATCGCGTCGCTGCAGGATGCCGCGCTGACGCCCGATCCGCTGCCGGTGTTCAAGCAGATGGCCACGGCCGGCGGCTTCACGAACGTCTACGCGGGCTACGCCGACAAGGCGTTCCACTTCTCCGACCCGACCGGCATCCCGCCCGACTACGATCCGACCGGCCGCCCGTGGTACAAGCAGGCCGCGCAGGCCGGCAAGCCGGTCGTCACGCCGCCTTACGTCGATGCCGGCACGGGCAACCTCGTCGTCACGTTCGCGGTGCCGATCCTGCGCGACGGCACGCTGAAGGGCGTCGTCGCCGCCGACGTCGCGATGGACACCGTGATCGCGAACGTGAAGTCGATCCACCCGACGCCCGCGAGCTTCGGGATGTTGATCGACAGCAGCGGCCACGTGGTCGCGCACCCGGACCCGAAGCTCACGCTGAAGCCGGTCGCCGACGTGTCGCCCGAACTCGGCGCGACGAACGGCGCGACGATCGCGGCCGCGACGGCGCCGGTCGAGGTGAGCGTCGGCGGCGACGCGAAGCTGGTGCGCGCGCGCCCCGTGCCGGGTACCGACTGGTACGCGCTGGTGCTGCTCGACAAGAACGAGGCGACGGCCGGGATGCGCTCGCTGCTGACCGCTTCGCTGATCACGCTGCTCGTGATCGTCGGCGTCGCGTCGCTGATCATTGGCGCGATCACCGCGACCGCGTTCCGCCGCCTGTCGCAAGTGCGCCAGGCGATGGCCGCGATCGGCTCGGGCGCCGGCGACCTGACGCAGCGCCTGCCGGCCGACGGCCGTGACGAAGTGGCCGACATCGCACGCTCGTTCAACAGCTTCGTCGACAAGCTGAACGACGTGATGCGCGAGATCCGCGATGCGAGCGAATCGGTGCGCACGGCCGCGAACGAGATCGCGGCGGGCAACCAGGACCTGTCGTCGCGCACGGAATCGGCGGCGGCGAGCCTCGAGGAAACGGCCGCATCGATGGAAGAGATCACCGCGACCGTCGGCCAGTCGGCGGCGGCCGCCGGCCAGGCCGACGAACGCGCGGCAGCCGCGTCGCGGATCGCGTCGCACGGCGGTGTGGTGGTGTCGGACGTCGTCGCGACGATGGAGAAGATCGAGGAAGCGTCGGGCCGGATCGGCGACATCATCGGCGTGATCGACGGGATCGCGTTCCAGACCAACATCCTCGCGCTGAACGCGGCCGTCGAAGCGGCGCGCGCGGGCGAGCAGGGCCGCGGCTTCGCGGTGGTCGCCCAGGAAGTGCGCAGCCTCGCACAGCGCAGCGCGCAGGCCGCGCGCGAAGTGAAGGTACTGGTCGAATCGACGGTCGCGAGCGTGTCGGCCGGGTCCGGGCAGGTGCGTCAGGCCGGCGATACGATGCGCGAGATCGTCTCCAACGTGGCGAACGTGACGACGATCATCTCGGAGATCACGCACGCGGCGAACGAGCAGACGCGCGGCATCCAGGAAGTGAATCGCGCCGTGACGCAGCTCGACGAAATGGTGCAGCAGAACGCGGCGCTCGTCGAACAGTCGACCGCCGCCGCGACCGCGCTGCAGTCGCAGGCGAACGCGCTCGCGACCACGGTCGGGCGGTTCAAGGTCGCGTAATCATGTTGCGCCACGCGCAGCCGCGGCATGCGGTGCGCGGGCGATACGGCCGCGCCGCTCAGGAGCGGCCGTTGTCGCGCATCAGCGCGAGCCGGTTGTAGAGCGTTTTCAGGCTGATGCCGAGCGCTTTCGCGGCGCGCGGCTTGTTGCCGTCGAAGTGGCGCAGCGTCGCCGCGATGAAGCGCTGCTGCGCATGGTGCAGCGTCGCGCCGAGCGGCAGCGCCATCGTGTCCTCCGACAGACGCTCGGGCGGCACCGCCGGCTTCGGCAGCGTGACGTCGATGCCTTCGTCCGACAGGATGTACGCGCGCTCGATCGTGTTGTGCAGCTCGCGGACGTTGCCGGGCCACGAATACGCGCGCAGTGCCGCGATCGCCGCGTCGGTCAGCCGCTTGTGCGCGCGGTGCCGCGCGTTGAGCGCGTCGACGAACTCCAGCGCGATCGTCTCGATGTCGCTGTCGCGCTGGCGCAGCGGCGGCACGTACAACGCGAACGCGGCGAGGCGATAGAACAGGTCCTCGCGCAGCCGGCCGTCGCGCACGGCTTCGGCCGGGTTGTGGCGCGTGGCCGACACGATGCGCACGTCGAGTGGAATCGGCTCGGTGCCGCCCACCCGGACGATCGCATTCGATTCGAGCGCCCGCAGCAGCTTCACCTGCAGCGACACGGGCATTTCCGCGATCTCGTCGAGCAGCAGCGTGCCGCCGCGCGCGGCTTCGAAGAAACCTTCCCGCTGCGCGATCGCGCCGGTAAAGCTGCCCTTTTCGTGCCCGAACAATTGCGATTCCGCGATATCGGGCGGAATCGCGCCGCAGTTCACGGGCACGAACGGGCCGTCCCGCCGGGCACTGAGATCGTGCAGCCGGCGCGCGACGATATCCTTGCCGACCCCGCTTTCGCCGGCAATCATCACGCTGGCGCGGGTCGGCGCAATTTTCTCGATGCGGCCGAGCAGCGTGCGCATCGCGGACGAGCGGCCCGACAAACGGCGGCCGTCTGCACGCTGCTTCGAACGGTTTGCGGTATCTCCCATCGGCATTAGCGGGTCGTTTTGAAAATCGGCATCACCCGTTCCGTTGATTGCAATATTTATCATCGACAGCGAAACGACCACGAAGGTGCCTCGGAATAGAAATTTCCAATGTGTGCGGCGGGGGCGGAAGAAACAGGCCATCGATTCACGGCACGAATTGCGGCCCTTCCGGGATCGAGGGGTACATCGGTGCTTTTTTACAGCGCTCCGATGAAAAAGACGGTCGCGACGCCTTGCGTCGATGCGTACCCCGATACCGGCCGGCGCCCGACCGGCCGCGGCCTGCGGAGCAGCCAGGCAGGCTGGCGCCGGCCGGCCGCCTGAAGCAACGCATCGGGCATGTCGCTTGCTGATGCCATCAGGCTCGCCCGGCACGCTCGACGGCAGGTCGGTCGACAAGCGGCATGACGCCGTGCGACGGGAGCCGGCGCGAGGCAAGGATGCAATGAGAACCCTGACCCGTGAGCTGTTACGGCAGGGTGCATGGGTTGTGCTGGCCGTCGGGCTGGCGTCCGCGCTGCAGGCGTGGACGGTTCGCGTCGTCGGCGAGCACGCGCCATTTGCGCCGCTGCCTTTCTATGCAGGCGTTGCGGCCGTCGCATGGCTGGCGTCGTTCGGCGGCGGCCTGGTCGCGGCCGCCGCGAGTGTGGCCGTGATCTGCGCGCTCTGGTGGCGCAATGCGCCGCTGGCCACGCTGCTCGAACAGGCCGGCGCGTTCGTCGCGATCAGCTTCGTCGAGTGCGTGCTCGTGATGGCCGTGAAACCGCTGCTCGCGAGCGATCGTCTCCGCGAAATCCATGACGATGGCGACGCCGGTGCCCGCGAGCCGCATGGCGAGCCTTCGCCGGCCGCGCGCGTGCCCGTACCCGACGACGTCCTGCTGCGCCGGGTGGTCGACGCGTCGCCCGACGCGATCGTCGGCGTCGATACCGCACACCGGATCACGAGCTGGAACCCGGCCGCGCGACGGATCTTCGGCATCGATGCGGCGCAGGCCACCGGGCTCGACGTTGCCGAGCTGATCGCGCCGCGCTGGTTGAGGCGGCATCCGCTGTCCGGATCGTTCGCGACGCTACGTGCGCCGGTCGGTCCGCTCGACGTGCTGTGCGTACGACGCGACGGCGGCCGCTTTCGTGCGACTTTCGCCGCATCGCCGATCGTCGATGCGCGGGGCGACTGCACGGGGCTGTCGATGACGCTGCGCGACGCGCACGAACGGCGCCGCGGCGAGCGGCGCAACATGCGCTCGCTGCGCGGCGCGCGCGACGCACGCGCACAGGCGGACGCGTCGAACCGGCTGAAGGACGAACTGCTCGCCACGGTGTCGCACGAACTGCGCACGCCGCTGAACGTGATCTACGGCTGGGTCGAGGTCCTGCGCAACGTCGACGGCGAAGGGCTCGCGCAACAGGCGGTCGACGCGATCGATCGCAGCGCGCGGTCGCTGTCGCACATGGTGGCCGACCTGCTCGACGCGTCGTCGCTCGCGACGGGCCGGTTGCGCCTCGAGCGTGTGCCGGTCGATCTCGTGCGGATCGTGCGCGATGCCATGCGGGAACTCGACGCGACGGCGCAGGCGAACGGGCTCGACCTGTCGACGAAATACGAAATGGCGACCTGCGTGATTCCGGCGGATCGCGAGCGCGTGCGCCAGATCCTGTCGAACCTGCTGTCGAACGCGATCAAGTTCACGCCGTCCGGCGGCCGCGTCGTCGTGTCGCTGACCCGGGCCGGCGAGCGCGTGCGGCTGTCGGTCGCCGACACGGGCCAAGGCATTGCGCCGGAATACCTGCCACACCTGTTCGAGACGTTCAGCCGGCCCGAACGCGCGTTCGCATCGCCGAGGCGCGGCCTCGGGCTCGGCCTGTCGATCGTGCGCAACATCGCGCAACTGCACGGGGGCGAGGTCGTCGCGACGAGCGCGGGCACCGGGCGCGGGACGACCGTCACGGTCACGCTGCCGGCCCGGTGGGATGCCGACGATCCTGCCGAGGACCTGCTGCACGCGGCCGGCACGCCGGATACGGTGGCGCTCGACGGCCGGCGCGTGCTCGTCGTCGACGACGACGCGACCTCGCGCGCGAGCCTCGCCGCGGCACTCGAAACGATGGGCGCGCAGGTGTCGACCGCGCAATCGGGGCACGACGCACTCGAAGTGGTGGAACAGGATGCGCCGAACGTCGTGCTGTCGGATCTCGCGATGGCGGACGGCGACGGTTTCTGGCTGCTCGACCGCATCCGTCATTTGCCGGGTGGCAGCGGGCGTCTGCCCGTCGTCGCGGTCACGGCGCACGCCGGCAATGCCGACCGGCACCGCGTGATGGCCGCCGGTTTCGACGCGTATCTGTGCAAGCCGGTGGACATGCCGACGCTGGCGAGCGTGATCGCCGATGTCGCGCCGGATGCCGGGCACGATCGGAACCCGCGTGACCGGTAGCGGCAGGGAGCCCGGGCATCCGGCGCTATCGACGTGCAGGTTCGCCATCGTGTGGCCGAACTGACGGGCAGCGTATCCGACGAACTGCGGCGTACGACGTCGGCGGCGTGAGCGGCGTACTCGACAGGCGGCAGATCCGCCGGAAGCAACGTGACGCACCGGCAAAGCACCGGGCCGGTCGCGCGCCGCGTGCGCGCGGCCCGACCCGGTACTTTGCCGGGCAGGAGGGATCGACATGGACACCATCATTGCCGGCCGTTTTTCGACGCTCGGGCAGGCGCAACACTGCGCGGAGCGGCGCCCGGCGTGACGGGAAGGGAACCCGCGCGACCGGCGCGTTCCGTCGAGACACACGGAGGTCGCGATGAAAGCGAACCGAACCCGCCGGCCGGCGGCGGCCGTGCTGGCCGCGGCCGTCGGCCTGCTGGCCGCCGCGTTCCCGCCGGCCCAGGCGTCGCCCGCTTCGTCGGCGCAGGTCGGGCCCGGTGTGATCCGCCCCGGCACGACGGCCGACGAGGCCGGCATGACGCAGCGGCCGACCGGTATCGACGCCGAGTTCGTCGACAAGGCCGGCATGATCGGCAAGGTGGAGCGGCAGGCCAGCCAGCTCGCGCTCGACCGCTCGTCGAACCCGGACGTGAAGGCGTTCGCGCGCCGGATGGTCGACGATCATCGACGGATCGCCGGCGAATTGCAGCAACTCGGGGCGGCCAAGGGCCTGCCGGTGCAGTCGCGGATGCTCGTCGATCCGGCCGTCACGGCATTGAGAACCAGGGATGGGCGCGCGTTCGACACGGCCTATGTCGCGCTGGCGGGCCCGCGCGCGCATGAAGCGGCGATCCGTCTCTACGAAGCGGAGGCACGGAACGGCCGCGATCCGCAGCTTCGCGCGTTCGCGGCCAACACGCTGCCGATGCTCAACGCGCATCTGGCGGCCGCCCGGCAACTCGAACGGACGGTGGCGGCCGCGCACTGACCGGCGTGACCGACGATCGCGTTACCGCTTGCCGCCTTTCGTACCTTCCGGACCTTCCGGCGACGCCTCGTACGGCGGCGAGTCGAGCGCCGTTTCGCCTTCCTCGATGAGCCAGTACGGCGAACTGCCGTAGTACGCGTGCAGCGCCTCGGCCCAGTCCGGATCGGCCATTGCCGGCCAGCGATTCCTGTCGAAGCCGGGGGCTTCGCGCACCCGTTCGGTGGCCACGGGCAGCACGAAGCATTGGCGCTCGACGTCGAGCACGAGGACGTTCCACGGCACCGCGAGCAGCTTGTCGCCGATCCCCGGCTGGCTGCGTGACGAAACGACCGCATACGCGATGCGGCCGGAACGCACGTCGAGCATGATGTCGTCGATCTGGCCGATGTCGTCGCCGTCCATCGTCAGCACGCGATCGCCTTCGAGCGTGCGGGCGGCCATCACGTCGGGCCCCGGCCCGCCGCCGGCCGTGCGGCGGTCGTTGCCGACGATGCGCGTGTCGTCGCGCGACGGTCTGTCGGTTGTCATCGAACACCTCCTGGTCGAAACGGCACCCGGGCACCCGGGCGGGTCGCCGATATGAACGGCGCCGGTCAGCGCCGGCGCGGCAGCGACACGTCCTCGAGCGTATTGGCCAGTTCGTCGCGCTCGGGGCCGCCCGCGCGCGTCGCGATGTCGCCGAGCGACACCATGCCGACCAGCCGCCGGTGACGGTCGAGTACCGGCAATCGATGCAGCTGCACGTCGGCCATCCGCTGCTGGACGTCGCCGACACCGTCGTCCTCGACGCACCATTGCACGGGCCTCGACGCAACCGCCTGCACCGGCGTATCGAACGAATGGCCGTGCGACAGCCCGCGCACCGCAAGGTCGCGGTCGGTCACGATCGCGACGAGTTCGTCGCCGTCGCAAACGGGCAGTACGCCGATATCGAAGCGCCGCATCAGCTCGGCCGCGTGGCGAATCGTGTCGGTCGGCGCGACGCACACCACGTCGCGCGACATGATCTCGGTGACGCGATACATGAAGCCTCCTTCGTGAGCGGGACGATGTGCAAGCAGATGGCGTGCCGCGCGCGTAACTCACATGCCGGGGCACACGCCGGGACACACTCCGGGCCTCGACGGCCCTGCGACGGAGAAATTTGCCAGCCCGCTTGTACATCTTCCACGGCGCAAGCCGCGAACGGGCCGTACAGGGTGTCAGTGGCCGATGCCCGTCATCGCGACGATCGCGAGCACCACTGCGCTTTCGATTGCCGCCAGCGCCGCGACGCCGGCGGCGCCGCTGATTTCATGCCATCTGCGTTCAAGGCGTTTCATCAGATCAACTCCGGATTGCTCCGGCGCGCCGCTGCGCCGCCGCGCAGCGCGAGCCGGGTGCCGCCGTCAGCCGTGATCGCGGGGCGGGGAAGGAACGTGCGGCGCGCGGCGTTCGTGCTCGCCGGACGGCCTGGCAGGGTCGATACGGGTCGCGCCGCCAACGGCGGGCGGGTCGCTGGCCGGAAACGTCTCCTCGAGTCCCTCGTCGATGCGCTCCTCCGTCTTGTCTTTCGACGGCGGGCGCGACGTGGCGAGCCAGAGCAGTCCGGCAGCCGGTGGCACGGCGTGGTGGCGGCCGGGGGCGTGAACGGTCATGGTCGAACCTCCTTGATGACGATTGAAGGCGCAAGCGCCGTGCCCGTCATGCATCGGCGGTACGGCGCTTGCGCGCCGGGGGCGGCGGACGGGCGCGGCCACGAGGCACGCGCCGTCGGCGGGGACGAGAGGACAACGTGATGGATGCATCCAGGGAAAGGATACGTTACGACGCGAACGTATGCGGCGGCGATTTCGGTCACGTGCGCGAGCGCTTCGACACGTGGAAACGCGAATCGCTGGTCTACCGGCCCGAGCGGCGCATGTTCGACGGCAAGGAGGAGGTGCGCGAACTGAACCGTACCGTCTACGACAGCCCGGCGCGCGCGCAGCGGGCGCTCGTCGGGCAATGCGCGCCGTCCGACCCGTACGCGCTCGCGGTGCGGCTGACCGCGGAAGGACGCACGATGTGGCTGGTGATGGCGGCCTGCGACGACTGAGCGAAGCCGCCGACGGGCGCGGCACGACAGCAGGCATGCTGCTTGCGCGCTCGCCGCGCCATCGAAATGCGCACGCCGCCGCGCAGGAGCGACATGAAGACACCATCCATGCTGCACCGCCCCGAGCCGACGACTCCCGACGTCGACCCGGACCCGCCGCCGCCCGGACACGACGATCCGGTCGACCCGCCGGTGCCTGACGGGCTGCCGCAGGGCGACCCGCCGTCGAACCCGCCGCCGATGCGGATGCCGGGCGGAAGCGGTGCGCCGCGACCGGCCGCGCGAACCTTGAAAAGGAGGACCGTCATGGACATTCACGTGCAATCGCCAGACAAGCGCGCGATCGCTCAGGTGCTGGGCCGCTATTTCGAATCGCGTTCGCTGCGCTATCACATCGAGGAACTGCCGGGCGGCGTGCTGCAGATCGGCTTTCGCGCCAGCGGGCGCCCGGTTGCCGTCACCGTGTCGTTCGACGATGCCGCGTACGACACCTATACGCACTGGGATGCGAGCCAGAAGCAGCTGGCGCTCGGTCGGCTCGCCGACGGCTTCTCGCGGATGATGTCATCACGCAGCCCGGCCACGCTGGCGGGCGACTATCACGTCGAACGATTCTGATTCGTCCCTGCTTCGCCGCTATCCCCGCGCGGGGCAAAGTGCCCGCGCGCAGCGGGCGCTTTGCGTCTGCGTGCGCGTCGCGTAGGATGTCCGTTAATTCAGCACACGCTACGTTCGCGCCGCAGCCTGGCAGCCGCTGCGGCCGAAGAGGCGCGTTGCGCTTCCCCTCAGGTTCGTTTCACGCAACCGACGGAGACCACCTTGGCCACAGTTGCTCGCCTGTTGCTGTCACCCGGCGCACGCCGGTTCGTTTCCGGCCTGTCGGCATGCGCGGCGCTTGCCGCGGCCGGCACCCGCGATGCGTCGGCCCAGACGCCTTCGCCGCTCGGCGAGTGGCAATACTCGGCGGGTGTGCCGCTCGAAAAACTGTTCGACCCGAACATTTCCACGTGGAATATCAGCGTGGGCGCCGCGATGACGCTGCAGCCGCGCTATGCGGGCTCCGACCGCTATCGCGTGATGGGCGGCCCGAACCTCGACATCCGCTATCGCGACCTGTTCTTCCTGTCGACGGGCGAGGGGCTCGGCGCGAACGTGCTGCGCGGGCCGAACTGGCGCGTGAGCCTGTCCGTCGGTTACGACCTCGGGCGCCGTTCGGCCGACGATATCCAGCACCTGAACGGCCTCGACAACATCAACGCGGCACCGGTGATGAAACTGGCGGCCGATTACGTGATCTCGAAGGAGTTTCCGCTCGTGCTGCGCGCGGATATCCGGCGCAGCATCGGCGGCTCGAACGGCTGGGTCGGCGATTTCTCCGCGTACATGCCGCTGCCGGGCAGCAACGAGCATTTCTTCTGGTTCGCGGGGCCGACCGTGTCGTTCGCCGATTCGCGCTACATGAACAGCTGGTTCGGCGTGAACCAGGGAGCCGCCGCGCGTTCGGGGCTGCCGGCGTATTCGTCGGGGGCCGGGATCAAGTCGTACGGTGCGGGCGTGACCATGGCCTGGTTCGTGAACAAGCACTGGTTCATCACGATCGACGGCGCGATCGAGCAGCTCGTCGGCCGCGCCGCGCGCAGCCCGATCACGCAGCAGTCGACCAACGGCGTGTTCGACATGTCGGTGAACTACCAGTTCTGAGCACGGCCGGGCAGCAGGGAGGCGATCGGGGCAGCGGCATTTCCCGTCACATTTGATATGATTCCGACCTGTACAAATGTACAGTGATCGATCCCCGTGACGCCTGCTTCGCCGACGCCCCCGGCGTTTTACTACCTGACCAATTTCGAACGCGCGCTGGCCTGGCTCGGCGCGCGTTACGACGACCTGTTCGATGCGCACGAGCACGCGTTCGTCCGGCAGTTCGCCGCGCTGCCGCAGGCGTCGCGCGCGCTGCTCGTCCGGATGCTGATGCGCAACGGGTCCGATTTCCGCGCGAGCAAGCTCGTGTACGACGAAATCGGCTGCGCGCTCGACGCGGCCGCGCCGCTCGTCGAACTCGGCTGGGTCGATCCGGCCCCCGTGCTGACGCTCGACGAACTGTTCGCGCTGTCGACCAAGGCCGATCTGCTGCGTATCTTCCCGGCACTCGCCGCGCACGCGGGCGAGCGCAAGCCCGAGTGGCTCGAACGGCTGCGGCCCGCGCACGATATCGCGCAACCGCTCGACGCGTGGTGCGCGCAGGCCGGCGACCGCGTGCTGCGCGTGACGGTCGGCGCGCTGTGCGACCGGCTGCGCCTGATGTTCTTCGGCAATCTCCACCAGGACTGGAGCGAATTCGTGCTCGCCGATCTCGGCGTGTTCCAGTACGAAAGCGTGCCGATCGCGCCGTCGTCGCGCGCGTTCCAGCAGCGCGGCGACGTCGACGCGTATCTCGCGCTGCAGACGTGCCGCGATGCGCTCGACGCTTGGCCCGACGATCTGCCGTTCGACGACCTGGTGCGCGCGATCGATGCGGTCGGCTGCGCGCAGCCCTGGCTCGCGACGCGTCGCGCGAAGCTGCTGTTCGCCCTCGGGCAGACGTGCGAGCGCCGTGCGGACTGGGCCGGCGCGCTCGACGCGTATGTGCGCAGCGCCTGGCCGGGCAGCCGCCATCGGCGCATCCGCGTGCTCGAACGCTGCGGGCGTGACGACGATGCGCTCGCGCTGGCGCTCGAGGCGCGCGGCAGTTTCGAGAGCGACGAGGAGCGCCAGCGTGTCGAGCGCATGCTGCCGCGCCTGCAGCGCCGGCTCGGCCAGCGCGTCGAACGCGCGGCCCCGGCGGCGGACGTGCCGCGCGAAACGCTCGTGCTCGCGCGCCCCGATGCGTTCGTCAGTGTCGAATTCGCGGTGCGCGACCATCTCGCGCTACCGGCTTCGCCGGTCCATTACGTCGAGAACACGCTGATCAATTCGCTGTTCGGGCTGCTGTGCTGGGAACCCGTGTTCGCCGCGGTACCCGGCGCGTTCTTCCATCCGTTCCAGCGCGGCCCGGCCGACCTGCACGCGCCCGATTTCGCCGTGCGCCGTGCGGACGCATTCGCCGCGTGCTTCGCGCAACTCGATTCGGGCGCTTATCGCGAGACGATTCGCCGGCATTTCGCGACGAAGGCAGGGCTGCAATCCCCGTTCGTGTTCTGGGGCGTGCTGAGCGACGCACTGCTCGACGAGGCGCTTGCGTGCCTGCCGCCGGAACATCTGCGGTTGTGGTTCACGCGCCTGCTCGCGGATATCCGCAGCAACCGTTCGGGGTTGCCCGATCTCGTCCGCTTCTGGCCCGGCGAGCGCCGCTACGAACTCGTCGAGGTGAAAGGCCCAGGCGACCGCCTGCAGGACAACCAGACGCGCTGGCTCGCATACTGCGTCGCGCACGGCATTCCGGTGCGCGTGATCGATGTCGAGTGGGCCGGCGCGGACGTCGCGCCCGTCGAAGCGGCGGGCCTGTCCGCATGAGCTACGTCGTCGCGGTGCGGGCGATGTGCGAGTTCACCGCGCGGCGCGGCGATCTCGACCTGCGCTTCACGCCCGCGCCCACCGCGCTCGAAGGCATCGCCGGCCACGGCGCGGTCACGTCGAACCGCGGCGCACGCTACGAAACCGAGATCGCGCTGACGGGCACGTGGGACACGCTCACCGTGCGCGGCCGCGCGGACGGCTACGATCCGGTGGCGAACCGCCTCGAGGAAATCAAGACCTTCCGCGGCAGCCTCGACGCGATGCCGGCCAACCACCGCGCGCTGCACTGGGCGCAGGCGAAGGTCTACGCGCACCTGATGTGCAACGCGCGCGATCTCGCGGAAATCGACGTCGCGCTCGTCTATTTCGACATCGTGTCCGAGCGCGAGACGGTGCTGACGCAAACGCTGGGGGCGGCAGAGCTCGCCGCGTTCTTCGCCGAGCAGTGCGCCTGCTTCGTCGGCTGGGCCGAACGCGAGACGGCGCATCGCGCGGCGCGTGACGCGGCGCTGCGCGCGCTCGCGTTTCCGCACGGGCAGTTCCGCAGCGGCCAGCGCGAGCTGGCAGTGGCCGTCTACCGCGCGGCCCGCGACGATCGTTGCCTGATGGCGCAGGCGCCGACCGGCATCGGCAAGACGCTCGGCACCGTGTTTCCGCTGCTGAAGGCCTGCGGCGAGGGCGAACTCGACCGCGTGTACTTCCTGACCGCGAAAACGCCCGGCCGCGCGCTCGCGCTCGAAGCGGCGGCGACGCTCGGCGCCGGCACGCCCGCGCTGCCGCTGCGCGTGCTGGAACTCGTTGCGCGCGACAAGGCGTGCGAGCATCCCGACAGTGCGTGCCACGGCGAGTCGTGCCCGCTTGCGAAGGGTTTCTACGACCGGCTGCCGGCCGCGCGCGACGCGGCGATCGAGGCCGGGCTGCTCGACCGCGACACCGTGCGCGCGGCTGCGCTCGCGCACGACGTCTGCCCGTATTACCTGTCGCAGGAACTCGCGCGCTGGTCCGACATGGTGATCGGCGACTACAACTACTACTACGACGGCAGCGCGATGCTGCACACGCTCGCGCAGCAGAACCAGTGGCGCGTCGGCGTGCTCGTCGACGAAGCGCACAACCTGCTCGATCGTGCGCGCAAGATGTACAGCGCATCGCTCGATCCGTTCGCATTCGCGGCCGCGCGCGAGGCCGCACCCGCCGCGCTGCGCAAGGCCTTCGACCGGCTTGCCCGCGCGTGGGGCACGGTCAATCGCGCGCAGGCCGAGCGTTATGCCGCGTATCCGGAGATACCGGGCCCGATCGTGTCGGCGTTGCAGAACCTCGTCGCGGCGGTCGGCGAGCACCTGGCCGACGCGCCGCGCGCGAACGGCGACGCGCTGCTGCGGTTTCATTTCGAGGCGATCCAGTTCGGCGTGCTTGCCGAAGCGTTCGACAGCGCGTCGATCTTCGACGCGACGCTGCACGGCGAACCGATGCCGCGCCAGCCGGCGCTCGACGGCGTTGCGTCGGCCGGCCGCCGGCGCCGCGTCCAGTCGACGCTCTGCGTGCGCAACGTGATTCCGGCCGGCTTTCTCGCGCCGCGCTACGAAGCCGCGTGCGCGACCGTGCTTTTCTCGGGCACGCTGAGTCCGTTTCATTTCTACCGCGACACGCTCGGGTTGCCCGGCGACACGGGCTGGCTCGACGTCGACGGGCCGTTCCGCGCCGAGCAGCTGACGGTGCGCGTCGCGAGCCACGTGTCGACCCGCTGGCGCGACCGCGACCGGTCGCTCGAACCGATCGTGGACCTGATCGCCGCGCAATACGCGACGCGGCCCGGCAACTACCTCGGGTTCCTGAGCAGCTTCGACTATCTGGGGCGCGTGGTCGCGCTGATGCAGGCACGGCACCCGGACGTGCCCGTCTGGGCGCAGGCGCCCGGCATGACGGAAGGCGAGCGCGACGCGTTTCTCGCGCGCTTCGACGCGGGCGGGCGCGGCGTCGGCTTCGCGGTGCTGGGCGGGGCGTTCTCGGAAGGCGTGGACCTGGTCGGCGAGCGGCTGATCGGCGCGTTCATCGCGACGCTCGGGCTGCCGCAGGTCAACGACGTCAACGAGCAGATGCGGCGTGCGATGGACGCGCGCTTCGGCAACGGCTACGACTACATGTACCTGTATCCGGGCTTGCAGAAGGTCGTGCAGGCGGCCGGGCGCGTGATCCGCACCGAGCACGACGAAGGCGTCGTGCATCTGATCGACGACCGCTACCGGCGGCGGGAGGTGCGCGATCTGCTGCCGCGGTGGTGGCGGATCGGGTGACGGGGGCGCGACGCTGCGCGCGGCTTTCCCGTACCGGCACGTCGCTACAGCACGTTGAGCATCGCGAGCGCGGCTTCCTGCAGATGCGGCAGCACGCGCCGCACGGCTGCGTCGGTCGTCTCCGCACCGATCGGCATGTTCGTGCTCAGCGCGGCGACCACTTCGCCGTGACGGTTCTTCAGCGGCACCGCGATGCCGCGCACGCCGACCTGCAATTGCTGTTCGATCGCCGCGAAACCGGCGTCGCGTGCCTGGTCGACCTGTTCGAGCAGGCGCGCCTTGTTGGTGACTGTGTGCGGCGTGAACGGCGGCAGTTCGGTGTCGTCGAGCCATGCGCGCACGGCTTCGCGATCGGGATGGTGGGCAAGCAGCACGACGCCCGGCGACGTGAGCGGCGCCGGCACGCGCGCGCCGAGCACGAAGCCGGTCGTCATCACGCGCGACACGCCGTTGCGCGCGATGAACACGAGCTCCCAGCCGTCGAGCACGCTCACATACGCCGATTCGTTCAGCGACGCGCTCAGTTGCTGCAGATAGGGCTGGACCGTGCGCGGCAGGCGCGCCGAATCGAAGTACGACCAGCCGACCCGCAGCACGCGCGGGGTGAGGCCGTACAGCTTGCCATCGGTGTACACGTAGCCGAGCGATTCGAGCGTCAGCAGATAGCGCCGCGCGGCCGTGCGCGTGAGACCGGTGCGCGCGGCGGCCTGGGTGGGCGTCATGCGCGCGTGCTGGCTGTCGAATGCCTCGAGGATCGCCAGGCCTTTTTCGAGGCCGGCAATCCAGTCGCGTCGGTCGAGTTCGGGCTTTTTCATCGTCGGAAGGTGGCGTCTCGGTGCGCGGTAATCGCGCGTGAGTGGGCGATTATCGCGCGAATTTCACCGGAGGCGATCGCCAACCTGAAGGCGTCGATCGAGTCGACGATTTCGATCTTCGGCGTGATCGAGCATGTGACACCGATCGATCTCGGCGGTGGCGTGAAGGGGCAGGAAACCGTGTATTCGCCGAAGATCGGCCCCAATCATGAGCGCGTCAGGCTGTACATGGCGCTCGGTGATACGCCGAACTACCGGATCGGCCTGACGTGTGCGACCTGTGTGGAAGACATGCCGCAGGCCTTGCCGCTGTTCGGCGGCATCGCGGGGACGATCTCGCTGGCGAAGCCGCGCTAGAATCGCTGCCTCGACTGGAACACAACAATGAAAATTCGCGAATCCGTGTTGGCCGTGCTCGTCGCGGCCGTGCCGCTGCTTGCCGCGGCGAATCCCTCGTCCGGCACGCCCCTCCCGAAGCCGGCCGTCGACGTGCGTGCGTGGCCGCGCATGACGTCGCCGAAATTCGGCTGTTACGTCGAAACAACCTTCGGCTACCGTGACAAGCGCTTCAATTGCGCGCTGAAGAAGTACCGGAATACCGGCGATGCGTGCGGGAACACGAAGGCCTACTACGAAGGCCCGGTGTTCCCCGACCGGCTCGCGGCCGGCGTGCATCCGCTCGCGACGAAGGTCGAACTGGACTGGGAGCACGGCGATCTGCAGATGGTCACCGTCACGCTCAAGGGAACCTGGAACGAAGCGGACGTGCGCAAGGCGTTCGGGCTGCCGCGCGCGGAAGCGCGCAAGCTGACCGACGCGGAGTTGCGCTCGGCGCCGGGCAACCTGATGGACACGAGTGTCCAGTATCCGTCGTCCCCGCTCGACGAAAGCCTGGCGAAGCGCCCGAGCAACCCGGCGCGCGGGACGACGGCCGTGATGCTCTACGGGTTCGACCACATGGGCGCCGGCGATGCCGATTGCGGGGGCGGCGAGTAACGGGGGAGCGGGCGGCGGGAGAGAGATGGGAGAAGGCGGCTGACACAGCCGCCAACCGGGTGCGGGCGGCGGTACGGCGCTCGTGTGGCGTACGCCGTACCTTCAGCGTCTTACTCGCTGCTCGTCCATTCGACGTTCGCGCCGACCGAGCGCAGGTTCTCGACGAAATGCGGATGCGCGCGGCGAATCGGCAGCGCATTCATGATTTCCGAACGGCCTTCGATGCTCGCGGCCACCATCAGCAGCGCGATCGCGACGCGGATGATGTACGGGCTCTCGACGCGGGCCGGCGTCAGTTGCAGCCCGCCGAACGTGATCAGCCGGTGCGGATCGGACAGCAGCACGTGCGCGCCGAACTTCGACAGTTCGCCGGACCAGCCGAGCGCGCCGTCGTAGACCTTGTTCCAGAACATCGCGCTGCCTTCCGCGCGCACGCCGAGCGCGATGAAGATCGGCAGCAGGTCGACCGGCAGGTACGGCCACGGCGCGGCTTCGACCTTGGTGAGGATGTTCTGCGTGAACGGCCGGCGCACGCGCAGCGGGCCGTCGCGTTCCGCGCGCGACCAGCCGTCGCGGTGCGTGACGTTGACGCCGAACTTCGCGAACGTGCGGTCGATCAGCGGGAAGTGTTCGGGCGACGAGTTGCGTACCGTGATGTCGCCGCCGGTGATCGCGCCGAGCGCGAGGAAGGTCGCGATTTCGTGGAAATCCTCGGCGAAGCGGAACTCGCCGCCGCCGAGCTTGCGGCCGCCCGTCACGCAGAGCCGAGACGTGCCGATCCCCTCGATCGCGACGCCGATCATCGCGAGGAACTGGCAGAACTCCTGCACGTGCGGCTCGGACGCGGCATTCATCAGCGTCGACGTACCATTCGCGGTCGTCGCGCACAGCGCGAAGTTTTCGGTGGTCGTCACCGACGCGTAGTCGAGCCAGTGATCGTTGGCCGTCAGCGGGCCATCGGTGCGGACGATCAGCGAATCGGGCGTGCGCTCGATGTGCGCGCCGAAGCGCTCGAACACCTCGACGTGCGGATCGATCTCGCGCACGCCGAGCGTGCAGCCTTTCACGTCGTTCTCGAGGCGCGCGACGCCGAAGCGCGCGAGCAGCGGCGGAATCAGCATGATCGACGAACGCATCGCTTCCGGCAGCCGATGGACGGCCGGATCGAATTTCGTGTCGCGATGGTGGAGTTCGAGCAGGCCCGTCGTGAAGTCGACCGACACGTCGCTGCCGAGCGTGCGGAAGATGTCGAGGATCTTGCGCACGTCGGTGATGTCCGGCACGCCGATGAGGCGCAACGGCTGGTCGGTCAACAGGGTGGCGCACAGAATCGGCAGGACGGCGTTCTTGTTCGCGGACGGCTTGATGTCCCCGCGCAGCGGAGTGCCGCCGTGGACGATGAGATTCGACATGATATGGGGGCGTATCGGTGACTGACGTAGGCCCATATGATGCCATTGGTCGGCGGGCGGCGTGGAATGTTCAGAGGGGAAAAGGGGGAATCGGGGCGTATAACTGACAGTGTTTGACGTCGCGCGCACGACGAGCGACGCCGTTGGCGGCCGCCATCGAGCGTTGCGTGACGGCCGGCCACGGTGGGGGCCGGCCATCGGGTCGTTACTGCGCTGCCCGCATCCGCGCGGCGACGATCAGCGAAATCAGGCAGCCCACCGCGAGATAACCGGCGACGAGGTGCCACGAGCCGCCTGCCACGCTGACGAGGCCGACCGCGATGAACGGCGTGAACCCGCCGCCGACCACGCTCGCGAACTGGTAGCCGACGCCCGCGCCGCTATAGCGGTATTCGGCGCCGAACAGCTCGGTGAACAGCGGCTGCTGGACGCTCACGACCATGTCGTGCGCAGCGTTCGCGAGCAGGATCGAGAAGATCACGATCCACGCGATCGACCGCGCCTCCAGCGCGAGGAAGAACGGCACCGCGGACGCGACGCCGATCAGCGCGCCGATCAGGTAGATGCGGCGCAGGCCGTAGCGGTCGGCCAGCCATGCGAAACACGGGATCGTCACGCAGCTCACCGCCCCCACCAGCAGGCCGATGTTCAGGAACAGGTCGCGCGACATGCCGAGGTTCGTCGTCGAATAGCTGAGCGCGAACGCGGTGACGATGTACATCGTGAACAGCTCGGCGAGCCGCAGCGCAATGATCAGCAGGAACGCCTTCGGATGGCGCGTCAGCGCCTCCAGCACCGGCAGGCGCAGCTTGCGGTTGCCGTGCTCGACCTTCTCGACGAACTCCTGCGATTCGTCCATGTTCTTGCGCACCCACAGCCCGATCAGCACGAGCACGATGCTGAACACGAACGGCAGGCGCCAGCCCCACGACTTGAACGCGGCCTCGCCGAGCGTATGGCTCAGGATCGACACGATGCCCGTGGCCAGCACGAGGCCGACGCCGTAGCCGACCTGCACGCCGCTGCTGTAGAACGCCTTCTTTTGCTTCGGCGCGCTTTCGACGGCCATCAGCGCCGCGCCGCCCCATTCGCCGCCGACCGCGAAACCCTGGATCGCGCGCATCAGCACCAGCAGCACGGGTGCCCACCAGCCGATCGTCGAGAATGCCGGCAGCAGGCCGATCGCGACCGTCGACAGCCCCATCAGCATCACCGTCAGCACCAGCATCCGCTTGCGGCCGAGCCGGTCGCCGTAGTGGCCGAACACGATGCCGCCGAGCGGCCGGAACAGGAAACCGACGCCGAAGGTCGCGAACGCCGCGAGCGTGCCCATCGTCGGGCTGACTTTCGGGAAGAACTCGGAATTGAATACCAGCGCGGCGACGATCCCGTACAGCAGGAAGTCGTACCAGTCGACAACGGCGCCGACGAAGCTGCCGATCGCGGCCTTGCGGGCCTGGCTGCGGGCGCTGGCGGCGGCGTCGAGGGTGTCGAAGGTTGGGGTCATGGCGGTGTCTCCTGGCACGGCGCATCGTGGAATCGTGGCGGCGCCGCGTCCGATGCTGCATTGAAGTCGATGAGTGAACGGAGAATAGGGCGCGCGCCGTACGGCGGCAATTGGCCAATCGGACAAGATGCGCGATTATCGTACAAGTCCGTGCGATTATCGAACGCTTTTCGGGTTTGCACTAGGCGGTGCGACGATATCCCGTTTGGCCAGGGTGTGCCGCCGTGAACGATCTGGTTAAAATCTGCAGCATTGAGAACTTGCCCGTTCGGAGCGGATGCGGTCGCCACGTTGGCCGCGCTTGCCGCCAGCGACGGGCGCCATCCCCATCGAACGCATGCCCCCGGAGACTGGAATGCCCGGCAATTCCCACCCCCTGTCCAGCGATACGCCGCCCGTTGCCGATCCGGCTGCCAATCCGCTCGGGATGGCCGGCCTCGAATTCGTCGAATTCGCGGCGCCCGTGCCCGAGGCGCTCGCTCAGCGCTTCGAGCAGTTCGGGTTCAAGGCGATCGCGCGGCATGTCAGCAAGAACGTCACGCTCTACCGGCAAGGTCAGATGCATTTCCTGATCAACGCCGAGCCCGATTCGTTCGCCGCGCGCTACGCGGAGGAATACGGGATGGGTGTCTGCGCGATCGGGCTGCGCGTGGCCAGCGCCCGGCGCGCGTTCGAGCGGGCGATCGAGCTCGGTGCGTGGGCGTTCGAAGGCGAGAAGGTCGGGGTCGGCGAGCTGAAGATCCCGGCGATCCAGGGCATCGGCGATTCGCACCTCTATTTCGTCGACCGCTGGCGCGGGCGCGACGGCCAGCGGGGCGGCGTCGGCGACATCTCGATCTTCGACATCGATTTCCGGCCGATCGACATCGCGACCGCGCATACCGATCTCGACTGCGTGGGCGTCGGGCTGCAGCAGGTCGATCATTTCACGCAGACCGTCGGTGCGGGGCGCATGCGGGAGTGGCTGGATTTCTACCACGACCTGCTGCATTTTCGCGAGATCCACGAAATCGACGCGCACTGGCATGTGTCGGAGGAATCGCGTGTGATGGTGTCGCCGTGCGGCGCGGTGCGGATTCCGGTCTACGAGGAAGGCACGCGGCGCACCGAGCTGATGCACGCGTATCTGCCCGACCATCCGGGCGAGGGCGTGCAGCACGTCGCGCTGGCGACCGACGACATCCTGTCCTGCGTCGATGCGCTGCGGGCGAACGGCGTCGAATTCATCGAGCCGCCGGCCCGCTATTACGATGACGTCGACGCGCGGCTGCCGGGGCATGGTGTCGATCTCGACGCGCTGCGCCGTCGCGCGGTGCTGGTCGACGGTGAGATCGGCGGCGACGGCGTGCCGAAGCTGTTCTTCCAGACTTTCGTCAAGCGCCGGCCCGGCGAGATCTTCTTCGAAATCGTGCAGCGCAAGGGGCACCACGGGTTCGGCGAAGGCAATCTCGCGGCGCTCGCCCGCGCGCGCGACGCCGGCTGAGCAGCGCCGGCGCCCGCATCGGGTGTCCCGCGCCCCGCCTCGCGCCTCACGTGCCGGCGGCCGGCACCCGGTTCGGCGCGGGGTCGTTCGGCTCGTGCAGGACGCACGCGGTGCCGCCCGGCGTGTACATCGACACGACACAACGGTTGCACGACGTGCAGCCCGACTGCGCAAGCCGGCCGTCGCGCAGTCCGTTGACGAAATCCGGCTCGAACACGAGCGCGCGGGCGAGCGCGACCGCATCGAACCCTTCGCGCATCGCCAGCTCGACGTTCCCGCGCGAACGTACGCCGCCGAGGTAAGCGAGCGGCATCCGGACGGACGCGCGCAACTTCCTCGAGTGCTCGAGGAAATACATCTCGCGAAACGCGCCCATCTTCGGCTCGGTGAGTTTCTGCAGCGCCATCGCCGCGCGCACGATTGCGTTGTCGGCGTTCGCGCGCGCGTCGCCGGGCAACGGGCTGCCAAACAGCTGCCACACCGATTCGACGTTCATCCCGCCGCTGAGCACGAGCAGGTGCGCGCCTTCGGCTTCGAGCCGCCGCGCGATCTCGCATGCGTCGTCGGCGGTTCCGCCGCCGCGCACGCCCTCGGTCACGCCGATCTTGCAGACGACGGCGAGATCGCGGCCCACCGCGTCGAGCACGCGGCGCAGCACCTCGGCCGGGAAAGCGGCACGCCGTGCCGCGTCGCCGCCGTACGCATCGCGGCGGCGGTTGTACAGCGGCGACAGGAACTGGCTGAGCAGATAGCCATGCCCCATGTGGATCTCGACCGCATCGAAGCCGGCGTCGCGCGCATGGCGTGCGGCCTGCGCGAATTCGTCGGCGATCGCGGACATCTGGTCGCGCGTCATCGCCTGCTTCAGAAAGCGGCCGCTCATCACGCCGACCTTGTTGAAACCGCCCGATGCGCTCAACGGCCGTCGGGTCGACAGCGACGGCAGGAACGTGAAGCAGCCGCCGTGCGTGATCTGCGCGGAGGCAGCGGCGCCGTGGCGATGGACGGCGTCGGTCAGCGCGCGGAACTGGCGGACCGTCGGCACGTCGAGCCGTGCCTGGTCGACGAAGGTGCGTCCGTCGTCGCTGATCGCGCAGTACGCGACGGTCGTCAGCGCGGCGCCGCCTTCGGCGATGCGTTCGTGAAAACGGACGAGCGCGCGCGACGGCACGCCGTTCGGCGTCATGCCCTCGTTGGTGGCTGACTTGATCAGGCGGTTGCGCAGCGTCAGCGGGCCGATCTGCAACGGGCTGAACGCGGTCGTGAGGTCGGCGGATTCCATGAGGGGGCGAGGGGCGGGATTGGGCACGGCGACCATTGTGCGGCGGTGGCGCAGGCGCGCATCGTCCGGGTGGACGAGCCCGGCACAACCCGTTCCGGGCGGGCGCCTGATTCAGTACATCGAAGCGCGCCACCGGACGCCAAAGCCCGCCCCGACCCCGACCGCCTCCCGTCGATCCGTCACACGAGATCGCCTGCCCGGAGCTTGCGGACCTGACGACGCATCCCGTCGAAGATCGCATCCGCCACATCCACCGGAAATTCCGCCGGGATCTGCGCCGCGGCTTCCGCGATCGCGGGTTCCGTGCGAGCGACGACGGCCGCCATCGCGGCGTGCACGTCGTCTTCGGTCAGGCCGACGCGCCGGCCCTGCGCGATCCAGTGGCGCGGCTGGATCTCGCCGATCACGTAGTGCCGGTTCTTCCCGCACACGGCCATCGCGAGCCGCGCGCGGCGCGGCGGAAGCTGGTTGCGGCGCGTGCCGATGATCGGATGCGCGGACAGCACGTCGTACAGCGGCGTGCTGCGGTACGTGTTGCCGGGCAGGTGCGCGATGCTGAAGTTCTTCGCATGCCCGTCGATCGCCGCCAGCACCCAGAACACGAGCTGCGCGACGAAGAAATTCATCCGGTCGGGCGCGGCGTCGGCCGAATTGGCGAGGATGCCCATGATCGTGTCGATGCCCGGGCCGCCGTCGGACTCGTATTTCGCGCCCGACGGCGTGCCGGTCGCCTGGCACATGTCCTCCTGCGGCAACCGCAGGATCCACGTGCGGTCGCGCGAAGCACGCCGGTCGAAGCGCTCGACGATCAACGCCTTCTGGTCGTCGAACCGGCCGATGTCGCACGCCGCGACCGGCAAGCCGTACGCGGCGACGAGCTTCGCGCACAGCCATTCGTTTTCGACGGACGTCCGCATGTCGGCCTGCATGTTCCCGACACGCCCGAGCGGCAGCTTGAAGATATGCGTCGTCGGTGTGCTGCCCGACGGCCGCAGCCAGCGGTTTCCCTGGCGCAGCAATGCCGTCTTTTCCTGGGCGCCGGCAATCGACAGGCGCAGGTCGCCTTCCGGCTCCGCATGGCCGGGCAGCGGCGCGGCGGTCGCGTGGCGCAGCACCTCGGCGACGGCCGTATCGTCGAGCGTCACGCCGTCGATCGTCTCGAGATCGATGGGCGTTTCGCCGGGCGGCAGCATCTGGATCGCGCCGACGCAATCGCGGCCGATCGACGCGAGCAGCTCGAACGGCGCCGTCGACCGGAGCCGGTAACGCTGCGCGATGCGGCGGCGGATCGGCTCGCTGTCCGGCAGCAGGTTGTCGAAATAATCGGCGACGATCGCGCCCTGGTGCGGCTGGTTGCCGGGCGTGAAGGGCAGCGACAGCGACAGCGGCCGCCCCTGTGGATCGTCGAGCCAGGCCGGCAGGTAGACGAGGCGCTCGACGCCGCGCCGGACTTCCCAGTAGCCCACCGGAATGCCGTTCATCCACAGGTCGAGCCGGTCGTGACGGGCACGCGTGGCCATCGTCACCAGTCCTCCCGCTTCGAAACCCGTGGCTTGCCGGGTGTCGCCGTCGCGGGCCGCTTGCGCGCGGCGGCGGCCGCAGGCCGGGCTGGTTTCTTGGCGGCCGTGGTGCTGCGCGCCGCATCCGGCTTGCGTTTGCTCGCGGCGGGTTGGCGAACCGCCGGCGCGGCATCGGCATCGGCATCGGCATCAGGCACAGGATCGGCCGATGCCGCCGAAGCGTCCTGCGTGCCCAGCGCGAGCGTCATGCGCACGCCGAGCGCGTTCAGCACCTTGAAGAGCCGCTCGATGCTGACCGCCGACGGGTTGGCTTCGAGCTGCGCATAGGATTGCTGCGTGACGCCCAGGCGGGCGGCCAATTGCGCCTGCGTGAGCCCCGCGGATTTCCGGAAGCCGACGAGTATCGGACGCAGCTGGGTCAGGGTCTGGACAGGAAAGGCCATCGGGCGCTCCGCGGAATGACAGGCGATCGTTTGTAATCGGAAAATACAATCTACAGCATGTATTGTCAAAATACAAACCAAAGACTGTATTCAACAAAAACAAACGATAGCCTGTCAAGCGGGTGACCTGCCGACCATCCCGCGGCAACGCGTCACGCCGCCCGCAGCGGATTCGCATGCGCGCTTCGCACGCTTTCCGGATCGTCGTCGCCGAGCGGAATGAACGCCATGATCTCCAGGTCGTGTCCCGACAGCGCGGGCAACCGGAACGGGCTCGACAGCACGTTCAGCCGCCGCACGCCGAGCTCGCGCAGGATCTGCGAGCCGATTCCCGTCACGCGTCCGTCGCGCCGCGCATGGCCCGCCGGCATCCGCATCGCGTCGCCGCGCATGTCGCAGTCGAGCAGCACCGCGACCCCGCAGCCGGCCGCGTCGATCCGTTGCAGCGCGGCATGCAGCGGCCACGAATGCGCGGACGGCTCCGCATCGAGCAGGTCGAGCAGCGAATGGCATTCGTGCACGCGCGTCAGCACCGGCGTCGACGGATCGGGATCGCCGCGCACGAGCGCGAGATGCGGCGCGCCGTGCACGGTGTCGCGATACTCGATCGCACGGAATCGCCCCCACGGCGTATGCAGCGGCCGCTCGCCGATGCGTTCGACGAGCGATTCGTGTTCGCGCCGGTAATGGATCAGGTCGGCAATCGTGCCGATCTTTAGCCCGTGATGCGCGGCGAACGCCTTCAGCTCGGGCAGCCGCGCCATCGTGCCGTCGTCGTTCATCACCTCGCAGATCACCGACGCGGGCGTGAGCCCCGCGAGCGCCGCGAGATCGCAGCCGGCCTCGGTGTGCCCCGCGCGCACGAGCACGCCGCCCGGGCGCGCGGCGATCGGGAACACGTGGCCCGGCTGGACGAGATCGTCGGGGCGGGCGCCCGCCCGCACCGCCGCGCGAATCGTATGCGCGCGATCGGCGGCCGATATGCCGGTCGTCACGCCTTCGGCCGCCTCGATGCTGACGGTGAACGCGGTGCCGAACGGCGTACCGTTGTGATCGGCCATCGGCGCCAGGCGCAACTGCTCGCAGCGCTCGGCGGTCAGCGTCAGGCAGATCAGCCCGCGCCCGAAGCGCGCCATGAAATTGATCGCTTCCGGCGTCACGTGATCGGCCGCGATCACGAGATCGCCTTCGTTCTCGCGATCCTCTTCGTCGACGAGCAGGACCATCCGCCCCGCACGCAGCTCGTCGACGATCTCCAGCGTGCCGGCGACGCTCATGGCGCCTCCGTCGCGTCGAACGCGCGGCGCAGCGCGTCGGCGCCGAAGGTCAGCACGCGGTCGGCCGCATCGATCGCGCCGAGCATGCTGGCGAAACCGTGAAGCTGGCCCGGCCAGCGCACGACGGTCACCGGCGTGCCGGCCTGTGCGAGACGCAGCGCATACGCTTCGGCCTCGTCGCGCAGCGGATCGAATTCGGCGCTGACGATCGTCGCCGGCGCCGCGCCCGCGACGTCCGGCGCGGCGAGCGGGCTTGCAAGCGGCGACGCGCGATCGGCGCCGTCATCGAAATAGTGGTGCTTGAACCAGCGCATCATGTCCGCTGTCAGGAAATAGCCGTTGCCGAGCGTTTCGTACGACGGATGCTCGGTCGCGCAATCGACGACCGGATACAGCAGCAACTGGTGCGCGATCGCGATGCCCGAGTCGCGCAACTGCAGCGCGGCGACCGCCGCAAGATTGCCGCCGGCGCTGTCGCCAGCGACCGCCAGCGCGCCGGCGCGTGCGCCGAGATCGCGCGCGCTGGCGGCGGCCCACCGCACGGCGTCGCATGCGTCGTGCGCGGCGGCCGGGAAACGCGCCTCGGGCGCGAGCCGGTAGTCGACCGACAGCACGAGCGTGCGCGCACGGGCCGCGAGGCTGCGGCACAGGTTCGCGTGCGAATCGATGCCGCACGCCACGAAGCCGCCGCCGTGGAAGAACACCGTCAGCGGCAAGGGCCCGTCGGCAGCGGGCCGATACAGCCGTGCGGACAACTGACGGCCCGATGCGGGAATCTGCCAGTCCTCTTCGGCGGCGACGGCATCGCCCGGGGCGAACGCGCCGCCGGCGGCGAGACTCGCGCGATACGCGGGAACGGTCAGCTGCGCGAAATCGATCGCGGGTGCCTGGGCGAACGCGGCGAGCAGCGCCTGCGCCTGTGGGTCGAGCGGCATGGGGACTCCTGTCTGAATCGGATGCGGTTTGAATCAGGTAAACCCGTGTCGCGGTTTTCCCTGAGTCCGGGCCGGACGCTTGCCGGCACGGCCTGACGGGCATTCCAGCGTAGCGGGCAGGGCGCCACATCATCCGATCGGACGATGGTTGGTTCGTCCGGATGGCCAATTCTCACCATTCAGTGAATCTCCCGATGACGCCGGAATTTAGACGCGTCTTAATCATGGCGGCGCGGTTGGGTCGCGTCGGAAACATGTCGTATGGAGGATGGAGCGTGCTGATGGAGACGAGATGGGCTCCGCAAGAGAGCCAGGCAACCAGTGACGAAGCCGACATCGGCGTCGCGGATTTCAGCGAGCTGATGGCGCGCATCTACCAGGGCCCGCTGGAAACGCCGCCGTGGGCGGGCGCGCTCGAGCTGGTTCGCCGGTTGCTGCAGGCCAACTACGTGACGCTGATCCTGCGTGCGGCCGCGAGCGACCGCCGCGCGCCGCTGTCCGTGCACGCATCGGAATACGGCCCGGTCGTGCCGGGTGACGGCGAAGCGTCGTACAACAACTACTACTATTCGCTCGATCCGTTCGTCGGCCTGCCGGCCGATCGTGTGGTCACGGTCGACGACGTGTTCGGCGACACGGGCTGGCTGTCGAGCGAACTGTACAAGCAGTTCCTGAAGCCGCAGGACGTGCGCTACATCCTCGGCGCGGACCTGCGCACGCCGTCGGGCGTCGAGTGCCGGTTCCGCGTATGCCGCAACCATGCTTCGAAGCAGTTCTCCGCGCGCGACAAGGCGATCTGCGCGTTGCTGCTGCCGCACCTGAAGCGTGCGGTCGAGCTGCATTCGCGGCTCGACACGGCCGAGGTCGAGCGCTCGATCTACGCGAACGCGATCAACCGGATGCAGATCGGCACGATCACGCTCGACGAGAACGGCACGATCATCGACATGAACAGCGTCGCCGACGAGATCCTGAAGCAGAACAACGGTCTGACGATTGCGCGCGGCACGATCGAGGCGACCGACGCGCAGGAGAACCGCACGCTCAAGCGGCTGATCCGCCACGCGGTGATGGGGCACCACGGCACGGCCGCGGCGACCGTCGAGGCGATGCCGATCACGCGCAGCTTCGACAAGCCGCGCCTCGGGCTGCTGGTGCGCACGGTGCTGCTGTCCGACTGGTCGGAGGACAACAAGCGGCGGCCGGCCGTCACGCTGTTCCTGCGCGACCCCGACCGCAAGCCGCAGGGTGCGCAGGAAATCATCCGCAAGCTGTTCGACCTGACGCCGGCCGAGACGTCGCTCGCGCTGCTGCTGACGAACGGGCTGACGCTCGAGGAGGCCGCGGAGGAATCGGGGATCAGCAAGAACACCGCCCGCACGCACCTGCGCGCGATCTTCTCGAAGACGGGCGTCACGCGCCAGGCGACGCTCGTGCGGATTCTGCTCGGGAGCGTCGTGCCGCTCGGGTAAGCGACAGCCGACGCCGATTCATCGGAACCGGCCGCATTCGTCCGGCGATACATCGGCAACGATCGACGCGTCACGTGCCACGCCGTGGCGACGACATCACGCGAAAGCGGCTCGCACCCGCGCGAGCCGCTCCTTCATCCAGCGCAGCCGCTCGCGGAGACCGGATGCCCGACGCCGGCGCTGCCGGGCACGTTTACGACCCGCGCGTGGAACGACCCGCCCACGACGCCAGCGCCGGCCACTGTGCGCAACCGCGCCGGATGAAACCGGCGCCCGTGCGGATCACGAGCGCGCCGATCGCGAGCGCGGCCAGATCGTCGAGACGACCGAATCCGACCCGTGCCGCGCCCATCGCGAGCGCCGCCAGCAGCGACGCCAGCGCATCGGTCCGGACATGCCAGCCGCTCGCCTCGAGCAGTGCGGAGCCCGTCTCGCGTGCCTTGCGCAGCATCCAGTGCGACAGCGCGGCCTTGCCGGCGAGCGTGACGGCAACGAGCGCGAGCGTCGTCATGCCTGGCTGTACGACGGGCGGCGCAGCGAACCGGTTCGTCGCGTGCCAGATCATCTGCGCGCCGGTCGCCACGAGCAATGCGCCGAGGCCCGCGAGCGCAAGCGGCTCGCAGGTCGGGCGCCGTTCCGGCGGCAGGCGCGCGTCGAGCCGGCATGCAACGAGGATCAGCGCATCGGCTGCGAGATCGATCGCCGCATGCGCGACGTCCGCGAGCAACCCCGACGAATGCGCGGACCATGCCGCGACCGTCTCGACGACGAGCAGCAGCAGGTTGATCGCAAGGCTGGCGGCGAGGGCACGGGACGTGGCCGCATAAACGTGGGGCGTGGCGCGCGACGTGCGCTGCATGGCGGATTCGTCTGTCGATAGCGTGGGTCAGACCCGAACGCTACCGGGCGACGGTGGCAGATCGGTGACAACGCCGGATGCGGCGCGGCCGGTTAGCGCTGCACGTCCGCCGACGGCAGCAGCGCGGCGAAGCGATCCGCGAGCGTCGGGCGCGACCGCGCGGGCCAGATCGCGCTGAGTTCGAACAGCGGCAGCGCGCCGCCATCGCGGATGGTGCTGTAGGCGACGCCTTCGAACGCGAACGTATGAATCGAACGCGGCAGCAGCGACACGCCGCACCCGGCGGCGACGCACGAGATCACGGTCAGCGTGCGGTTCACGTTTCGTCACGGCTGTGCCGGGTGGATGCCGACGACGCGGCAAGGCAGGGCACCGGCGCTCAATCCCGCAATGTCGACGGTTTTCCGAGGCGGTTGCTGGGGCGTTTCCGCCGGGCGGGGAATGGACGCCCGCAAGGCCATCAATAACGGTGTTGCCCCTTCACCAGCAGTCCGTCGGGTCTCCACCGTCCGGCGTCGAGCGTGCCCAGCAGCATCGTGCGCGCGGGTGGTCCCTCCGGGTCGTTGTAATGAACGATGCGCTGCTGGATGCCCGTGATGACGATCACGTGACCGATTTCAGGCTGGTCCGGCCGATCCAGGAAGTGCCCCGCAGCCCAGATCGGGCCGTAGTCCGTCAGTACCGACGCAAGCCACTCGGGTGTAATGACCGTCGGCTGATTGAGCGGCACGAGCCCTTCGGCCGCGCACAAGTCGGGGATCCGCGACGGGGGAAGCCCCTGATCCGCCCGCCATAACTCCGGCATGCCCAGCCGCGGCCCGGGGCGGTGGAAGTACGAAACCATGCATGCCGCCGCATACCAGCACGCGTTCTTCAGTGCCCTGGATCCTGATTTGGTCTTCTTTACGCCGCTCTGATCGACCAACGGCACGTTCAATCTGACGTCCACCATTTCGGATCTCCCGGCAGGAGTGATCCCTAAGCGTATGAAGAATCGGGCGCGACGACAACTTTCTCGACAGGCGATTGCATCGGCTCAGCCGGCATGCGCGGATGCGGAAGGAGAGGCAACCAGACATCTGCCGTTTCACACGCCGCGTCGATACGCATCGAACTCGACATTATAGAAATAATGTCAAATTATAGAATGTGATGAATTGGGTTTTTGACGGTTTACGTTATATTATTCACGAAATTTCCACCGAACCCCGCCATGTCCGATCTCGCCGCCGACGAATCCCGCCTGACCGCCGAAATCGAGCGCCTCAAGGCCGACTTTCCGAAAACCCGCGAGCTGTATCGCGAAGCCTGCGCGCTGCTGTTCTTCCGCTTCGGCATCACGCCCACCGCGAACCGGCTGTACCAGCTCGTCCGCAAGGGGAGCATGAGCACACCGACAGCCGTCCTCGGCGAGTTCTGGGCCGAGTTGCGGGAAAAGAGCCGCGTCCGCATCGAGCATCCCGACCTGCCGGCCGATCTGCAGGCCGCCGCCGGCGAACTGGTCGCGGCGCTCTGGAATCGGTCGAGCGCCGACGCGGCCACCGCGCTCGACGCATTGCGCGCGGAAGTCGAAGCCGAGCGGACGGCGGCGAAGGCGGAAGTCGCGGCGCTGCAGGCTGAGCTGGCCCGTACCGAAACCGCGCTGGAGCAACGCACGGCCGCGCTGCTGGCCGCGCAGGTGCGCATTCAGGAACTGGAGCAGGCGAGGGCGGCCGACGAAGCATCGCGGCAAGCGCTGCAAGCGGACATCGAGCGCCTGACAGCCGACAACGCGGAAGGCGACCGTGCACTCGCGCAGGCCCGCGCGGATTTCACCACCCAGCTCGACCGGTTACGCGACGACGCCGGCCGGGCCGAGGAACGCTTGCGTGCGTCGGAGAAGCGGGCGCTCCAGGAGATCGATCGAGAGCGGCTCGCCGCCGCACGACTGCAAAAGGAGCTCGATGCCGCGACATCGCGCGCGGAGCAGCGCGATGCGCAGCAGCGGAAAGATGTTGCCGCGCTGCAGGCACAACTGGGCGACGCGCTGCATCGATGCGGCGTACTTCAGGGGCAGCTCGACGCTGCGCAGGCGACCGATGCGGCGCGCGCCAAGGAACTCGATGCACTGCGGCGCGAGATGACGGTGCTCGTGCGCCGCGCGCCGCTGCGCGGTGCCAAGGCGGCACCGGCTGCGCAACGGGATGACCGACGGGCGCGCACGAGGAAGCGTGCTGACGAAGTGCCGCGCTGACGGCGCGGCCGCGAGCGTGCATCAGCCGATGGCGGCGCACGCCCTAATCCCTCAACAAGCAGGCAAGAGCCGAATCCCACCAGCGCGATCGCTCGCCCGCCCACCGCAACAGCTCAACTCGACACATACCGCGACGGCAGCGCCGGCGCATCTGCCGGAATCGTGACGAGCGACGTGTTCAACCAGCCCTGCGGCGTACCGTTCGACTGCGCATAGGCGCCGACGTACGGCATCATCCGCGTCGTCTGATAGACCTGCGGCGTCCACCCGGCGGGCGCGAGGAAGATCGACGTCGCGCGCTTTTCGCTATACGCGGACGCGCCGTACGTCGAGATGTTCCACAGCGTCTGCTGATACGTCGCATAGTCGGCGTTGTGCCGCGAACCGCCGGCCTGCCAGCCTTCCAGCTGGATGAACGTGTTGTACGTGCCGGCGCCCGCGAGCAGGTTGTTCACCGTGCGCCCATAAAGGAACGACAGGATCAGCCCGCAGTTCGCCGGCGCGAAATCGCTGCCGACGCTCAGGTAATAACGACCCGTCGTGTTCAGGACCGACGCGTAGTGCGAGTTGCCGACATCCGTCGACGTCGTCAGCCCGCTCGCACCCATGAAGCTGTCGAACGCCTGCATCGTGACGCCTGCCGGCAGGTCGCTCGTCGCGCTGATCGCGACGATGTGCGAACCGGCCGCGAGCAGCGTCAGGAACGCAGAGAGCGTACCGGCGATCCAGTTGCCCTGCGCATCGACGAACGGAAACGCGCGATAGCCCGTCAGCGCGAACACTGCCGGATCGGTTCCGGCCCGCCACGCGATCTGCGGCACCCACATCGTCAGCGGGCCGGCATTCGATGCGCCGGATACATACTGCTTCAACGCATCGATCAGCTGCGCATCGGCAGCGGGCAGCACGCCATACGCCGAGCCGTTCTGCCAGCGCTGCACCCATTGCGCGACGAAGCCCGCGAGCTGGCCGCCGGTAAAGTCGGCGGGCGGCACGTAGCCGAGCGAGCCCGTGCTTTGGTACGCAGACTGGATCGCCGCGGCGGTGCGCACGTTGCTGCCGAACATGCTGTTCGCGAAATCCTGGCAGTTGTTGCCCGGCGGCGTAGCCAGTTGCGCGAGCGGGACGATCCACGCACCGTTCGCGGTGGCGACGCCGCGATACAGCGTGAGATTTGCGACCGAGTCGTGACCGGGAAACGTCGCGGCGTCGGCGCCCGACACGTAACCTGCCGACGGCGTGACGCTGACGGTGGTCGGCTGCGACCCGAACGGATGCGTGTACGAGATCGCAAACGACGCGTCGCCGCCGGCAAGGCCGAACGATCCCGTGCAATCGCCCCAGCTGTTCGACGCGCCGACAGCCGTCGATTGCCCGGTCGCAATCGTCGATTGCGACGCCCGCGGCAGCGAGCCGCTCTGGCTCGCCGCATTGCCGTATGCGAGCGTCGTCGACGGAATCGCATTGACCACGTTGATCGTAATCGAGCGGTCGGCGATGCCGTAGCTGCGCGTGGAGGTATTCGCGGCGCCGGCGGCGAACGACGACGCGGCAGTCGGGCTGCCGTCACCGCCGCAGCCAGCCAGGGTGCCGACGAGCGGCGACAGGGTCAGCGCGGCGCCGCGCTGGATGAAGCGCCGGCGGTTCGGCGCGGACGGGCGTTCGGGTTTCGAAGCGGTCATGGGCGTTCCTGGTCACTGGTTTGGGGAGGCTGCATCGACGATCCGGCGCATTGCACACGTGTGCAATGCCGGTGGAAAGTGCGCAGCCCGCCGGCGCATGCGCCGCGCGTATTTATGAGGGAGATCGATGAAACGCCTGCGACGAAACCGAGTCGTGCGTGTGACGCCGCACGCGCGGCAACGCGGGCGGGAACGAGGAAAGCCTGCGCAGCGTTTGGGTGCCCGCCGGGGATCGGGTAAAGTGCCGCTCAACATGCCGGGCCGATGCCGCTAGACGACCGGTCTAATCGTTGCTAACATACGCCACCATGAATGCATCTTCGGGCGCCGAAGTCCGCCAGCACATCCTGAATATCGCCAAGCCGATCATGCTCCACAAGGGGTTTTCGGCGGTTGGCCTGAACGAGATTCTCGCTGCGGCGGGCATCCCGAAGGGCTCGTTCTACCATTACTTCGGCTCGAAAGAGGCATTCGGCGAAGCGCTGCTCGAAGCGTATTTCGACAGCTATCACGCGCATCTCGACAACCTGCTCAAGCATCAGGCCGGCACCGGCGCCGAGCGCCTGATGACGTACTGGCGCAACTGGCTGCACACTCAATGCGCGGACGATCCGCAAGGCAAGTGCCTCGCGGTGAAGCTCGGCGCGGAAGTGTCGGATCTCTCGGAAGCGATGCGCGCGGTGCTGCGGCAGGGCACGAGCCAGATCATCGAGCGGCTCGCGGGCGGCATCGAGGCCGGGCTGGCCGACGGCTCGCTGAGCGGGATCGCCGATCCGTCGCACACGGCCGCGATCCTCTACGAGATGTGGCTGGGCGCGACGCTGCTGGAAAAGATTCACCGCGACCGCAAGCCGCTCGAAAGGGCGATGGTCGAAACACGGCGCATGCTGAACCTGCCGCCGGCCGAGCATGGCGGAGCACAGTCGTAACCCGGGCGCGCATCGGCGCGCCTTGTTTTTGCCCTGAATCTAGACGACTGGTCTACTCAAACAAGTATGACGAACGTGCCACGCCGCGTTACGCTGTTCCCGATTGTTTCAAGCGCCCGCACGCAGCCGCGACGGCCCGATCGCCGACGTTGCAGCATGCGGGCGTCTCCGCTGGTCCGCCCCTGATCCGATCGTGCCCACGAAGCACGTCCATTTCTATTGACGGAGACTTACATGCCACAAAGCAAGACCGCAAACCGCCAGATTGTCCTGAATTCGCGCCCGGTCGGCGCGCCGACACCGGGCAACTTCCGCGCCGAATCCGGTGCCGTGCCGACGCCCGGTGCCGGCCAGGTGCTGCTGCGCACGGTCTGGTTGTCGCTCGACCCGTACATGCGCGGCCGGATGAGCGATGCACCGTCCTATGCGCCGCCGGCCCAACTCGGCCAGCCGATGGTCGGCGGCACCGTCAGCCAGGTCGTCTCGTCGAACCTGCCCGCGTTCCGCGAAGGCGACCTCGTGGTCGCGGGCGCCGGGTGGCAGGACTATGCGCTGTCCGACGGCCGCGACCTGATTCCGCTCGGCCGCGACGTCGCGCATCCGTCGTATGCACTCGGCGTGCTCGGCATGCCGGGCTTCACCGCCTATACGGGGCTGCTGAAAATCGGCGAGCCGAAGGCCGGCGAAACCGTGGTCGTCGCGGCGGCGAGCGGCGCGGTCGGCGCGGTGGTCGGCCAGATCGCCAAGCTGAAGGGCTGCCGCGTGATCGGTGTCGCGGGCGGCGCCGACAAGTGCGCATACGTGACCGATACGCTCGGTTTCGACGCGTGCGTCGATCACCGCGACCCGGCATTCGCCGCGAAGCTGAAGGACGCATGCCCGAACGGCATCGACGTCTATTTCGAGAACGTCGGCGGGGCCGTGTTCGACGCGGTGTGGCCGCTGCTCAACGATCACGCGCGCGTGCCGGTGTGCGGGATCATCGCGCACTACAACGACGCGGCATACGACGACACCGCGGTGTCGACCGGCCGTGATCGCGTGCCGGCACTGATGGGCACGATCCTGCGCAAGCGCATCAGGATGCAGGGTTTCATCATCCTCGACCACTATGCGACTGGTTATGCACCGTTCCTGAAGGAGATGAGCGAATGGGTCGCGCAGGGCAAGGTGAAGACGCTCGAGGACGTCGTCCCCGACCTGGCCGACGCGCCGGAAGCGCTGATCGGCTTGCTGGCCGGCAAGAACTTCGGCAAGGTCGTCGTGCGCGTGGGCCCGGACGAACTGGCCTGATATCGCGGCACGGCAAACCATGACGGTTGCACGCTGGCGTCGCGCGACGCCGGCTTGTGGCATGCTCGATTTCGATTCAAAAGGAGTGACAAGATGGCGCTTCACGTGATTGCTTCCCTGTACCTGAAACCCGAACACGCGGAGGCCGCCGAAGCCGAACTGCGCAGCATGGTCGCGAAGACGCGCACCGAGCCCGGCAACCGGCGCTACGACCTGTTCCGCGAACAGGACGGTTCGCCCAACCTGCACCTGTACGAGATCTACGACGACCAGGCTGCGTTCGATGCACACCTCGCGAGCCCGTATTTCGGCGAATTCCGCGTGAAATCGGCCGACTGGTTCGCGGCGCCGCCGGTCATCAAGGTGCTGTCGGGCATCGACGTGGCCGAGTAACAACGCAGCACCCACGCCGCGGCCCGCCCCGACCCGGGCCGCGCGGCAGCCGTCTCGCCCGGCAACGGCGAAGACAGCGACGAAATCGAAAACCCCGCGCGGCGCGCGATGCGCGTCGTTTCCCCAATACACCGGCCCGGAGGCTGAATGGTCACCCTCAACATCAACGGCGAAACCCGCACGGTCGACGCCCCCGACGACATGCCCTTGCTCTGGGTGCTGCGCGACGTCGTCGGCCTCACCGGCACGAAATTCGGCTGCGGGATCGCGCAATGCGGCGCGTGCACCGTGCATCTCGACGGCGTCGCCGCGCGCTCGTGCGTGCTGCCGGTCGCGGCCGTCGCGGGCCGCAAGATCACGACGATCGAAGCCGTCGGCGCGACGCCGGCCGGCCACAAGGTCCAGCAGGCGTGGCGCGAGCTCGACGTCGTCCAGTGCGGTTATTGCCAGTCGGGGCAGGTGATGGCCGCCACCGCGCTGATCGCATCGAACCCGAACCCGAGCGACGCCGACATCGACGCGGCGATGGCAGGCAACATCTGCCGCTGCGGCACGTACAACCGGATTCGCGCGGCCGTGAAGCAAGCCGCGAAGGAGGCGTGACATGTCTCGAGGACTGATCGAAGCAGGCAAGGTCGCTGGACAAGCCGCCGGCGCGGGCGTATCGCGCCGTTCGTTCCTCAAGCTCGGCATGTCGCTGGGCGCGGCGGCGGGCGGTGGCCTGCTGCTCGGCTTCAGCCTGCCGGCGGCAGGCGACGATGCACGCCGTTCGGTGATCGGTGGCGACGGCGATGAAACCGCGCGCGCAGGCGTGTTCGCACCGAACGCATTCGTGCAGATCGACCGCGCCGGCAAGGTCACGCTGGTGATGCCGAAAGTCGAGATGGGGCAGGGCGTCTACACGGCGCTTCCGATGCTGATCGCCGAGGAACTCGAAGTGCCGCTGTCGAGCGTGACGCTCGACCATGCGCCGCCGAACGAGAAGCTCTTTCTCGATCCGCTGCTCGGCGGCCAGCTCACCGGCGGCTCGACGTCGATACGCTACGCATGGGAGCCGCTGCGCCGCGCGGGCGCGACCGCGCGCACGCTGCTGGTCGCGGCCGCCGCGAAGCAATGGAACGTCGATCCGGCATCCTGCCGTGCGGTGAACGGCGAAGTGCAGCATCCGCCGAGCGGCCGGCGCACGTCGTACGGCCAGCTCGCCGACGCCGCCGCGAAGCTGCCGGTGCCGAAGGACGTCGCGCTGAAGAAGCCGGCGGATTTCAAGCTGATCGGCACGCCCGCGAAGCGGCTCGATTCGCCGGAGAAGGTCGACGGCACCGCGCAGTTCGGGCTCGACGTGCGGCTGCCCGGCATGCTGTACGCGGTGATCGTGAACAGCCCGGTGTTCGGCGGCACGGTCGCGAGCATCGACGATACGGCCGCGAAGAAGATTCCGGGCGTGCGCCAGGTCGTGCGCGCGGACAACGCGGTCGCGGTCGTCGGCGATCATACCTGGGCCGCGAAGCGCGGCGCATCGGCGCTGGTCGTGAAGTGGAACGAAGGCGCCGGCGCGAAGGTATCGACGAAGGACATCGTCGCCGATCTCGCGCAGGCCGCGGCGAACGGCAAGGGTGCCGTCGCCCGCAAGGACGGCGACGTCGGCAAGGGTTTCGCGGATGCGAAGACGCGCGTCGACGCCGTGTACGAGCAGCCGCTCCTCGCGCACGCGACGATGGAGCCCGTGAACTGCACGGTGCACGTGCGCGCCGACGGCTGCGAGATCTGGGTCGGCACCCAGGTGCCGACGCGGGCGGTCGACACCGTGCAGCAGCTCACGAGCTTTCCGCCGGAGAAGATCGTCGTGCACAACCACCTGCTCGGCGGCGGCTTCGGCCGGCGCCTCGAGACGGACATGATCGGCCAGGCGGTCAAGATCGCGAAGCAGGTCAACGCGCCGGTGAAGGTGATCTGGACGCGCGAGGAAGACATCCAGCACGACATGTACCGCCCGTACTACTACGACCGGATCTCGGCGGGCCTCGACGCGAACGGCAAGCCGATCGCGTGGCAGCACCGGATCGTCGGCTCGTCGATCCTCGCGCGCTTCGCGCCGCCCGCGTTCCAGCACGGCGTCGATCCCGACGCGGTCGAGGTGGCCACCGACCTGCCGTACGACCTGCCGAACCAGCTGATCGACTACGTGCGGCAGGAGCCGCGCCACGTACCGACCGCGTTCTGGCGCGGCGTCGGGCCGACGCGCAGCACGTTCGTCGTCGAGAGCTTCATCGACGAACTGGCCGCGCAGACCAAGACCGACCCCGTGCAATACCGCCGCGCACTGCTCGGCAAGACGCCGCGCGCGCTCAACGTGCTCGACGTCGCGACGAAGGCGGCCGGCTGGGGCCCGTCGCTGCCGACGGGGCAAGGGCGCGGCGTCTCCGTGATGCACGCGTTCGGCAGCTTCTTCTCGATCGTCATCGACGTCGCGGTGGACAACGGCGAGGTGCAGGTCAAGCGCGTCGTGTGCGCGGTCGATTGCGGCATGTCCGTCAACCCCAACACGATCGAGGCACAAGTGCAGGGCGGCATCATTTTCGGGATCACGGGCGCGCTGTACGGCGAGATCACGATCGAGGACGGCCGTGTCGTGCAGAGCAATTTCACCGATTACCGGATGCTGCGGATCAACGAGACACCGCCGATCGAGGTGCATCTGGTGAAAAGCGGCGAAGCGCCGGGCGGGATCGGCGAACCGGGCACGGCCGCGACGGCCGCGGCATTGTCGAACGCGATCTTCGCGGCGACCGGCAAGCGGCTGCGCAAGCTGCCGGTCGGCGACCAGCTGAAGACGGCTTGAGGGGAGGCGACGATCATGCGAAACCTCACCCTGAATACGTTCCGTGCATCGCTGCTCGCGCTGTCCGCGATGCTGGCCGGCCCGGCCGCGCAGGCCGCGCAGACGGCGCCGGCCGACAGCGCGCTCGTCGCGCGCGGCGCATACCTCGCGAAAGCGGGCGACTGCGTCGCGTGCCACACCGCGCCGCGCGGCACGCCGTTCGCCGGCGGCCTGAAGATGGTCACGCCGATGGGCGCGATCTACACGACCAACATCACGCCCGATCCGGAAACGGGCATCGGCGGCTATACGGAAGCCGAGTTCGCCGGCGCGCTGCGCAAGGGCGTCGCGAAGGACGGCCACAACCTGTATCCGGCGATGCCGTATCCGTCGTACGCGAAGCTGAAGGACGAGGACGTCAAGGCGCTGTACGCGTACTTCATGCACGGCGTCGAATCGGTGAAGCAGGCGAACCGGCCGTCCGACATCCCGTGGCCGCTCAACATGCGCTGGCCGCTCGCGTTGTGGAACATGGTGTTCCTCGACACGACGCCTTACGCCGACAAGCCGGCCAAGGACGCGATGTGGAACCGCGGCGCGTACCTCGTGCAGGGGCTCGGGCACTGCGGGTCGTGCCACACGCCGCGCGGCGTCGGCTTCCAGGAGAAGGCGCTCGACGAAGGCGGCGCGGCGTTCCTGTCGGGTGCGCCGATCGACAACTGGTTCGCATCGAACCTGACCGGCGAGCCCAACACGGGGCTCGGCCGCTGGAACGAGGCCGAGGTCGCGCAGTTCCTGAAGACCGGCGCGAACCGCCATGCGACCGCGTTCGGTTCGATGGTGAGCGTGATCAACCACAGCACGCAGGCACTCACGGACGACGATCTGGCGGCAATCTCCCGTTACCTGAAATCGCTGCCGGCGGCAGGCGGCACAGGGGCGCCGCCGTACCGCTACGATCCGAAGGCGACGCAGGTCGCGCTGGGCCGGCCGGCAGCCGATCCGGGCGCGAAGGTGTATAACGCTTACTGCCTGCATTGCCACGGCGCGGACGGGCGCGGCTACGCGCCGCTGCTCGCGCCGCTCGCCGGCAATCCGAACGTGCTCGAAGGCGATGCCGCGTCGCTGATCAACGTGACGCTGAACGGCAGCGAGACGCTCGTGATCGATGGCGTGCCGTCCGCTTATCCGATGCCGGCGTTCTCGAACCAGTTGAACAACCAGCAGATCGCCGACGTGCTGACCTTCATGCGCGCCGGCTGGAACAACGGCGCGCCGGCCGTGCAGGCGGCGGACGTCGCGAAACTCCGCAAGGCGACGGCGGCCGCGCGCTGAGCGCGACTCCATGCGGAACGATGGCGGGCCGGCGTGCCTGCCGTCGATGCCGCCGGGTGCGTGCCAGCCCCGGCGGCCTGGCTTTTTCTGTCAACCGGCGCGCGGCCGCTCGCGGCAGCGCGCGTTTATCGACGCAATGTAGGGGTGTCTGGATGGCTAACGTGACTTATACGGATACGCAACTGCTGATCGACGGCGAGTGGGTCGACGCCGCGAGCGGCAAGACGATCGACGTCGTGAACCCGGCGACCGGCAAGCCGATCGGCAAGGTGGCCCACGCGGGCATCGCCGATCTCGACCGTGCGCTCGCCGCCGCGCAACGCGGCTTCGAGGCGTGGCGCAAGGTGCCCGCGCACGAGCGCGCGGCGACGATGCGCAAGGCGGCCGCGCTGGTGCGCGAACGTGCCGACGCGATCGCGCAGCTGATGACGCAGGAACAGGGCAAGCCGCTCACCGAAGCACGCGTTGAAGTGCTGTCGGCGGCGGACATCATCGAATGGTTCGCGGACGAAGGCCGCCGCGTGTACGGCCGGATCGTACCGCCGCGCAACCTCGGCGCGCAGCAGACCGTCGTGAAGGAGCCGGTCGGCCCGGTCGCCGCGTTCACGCCGTGGAATTTCCCGGTCAACCAGGTCGTGCGCAAGCTGAGCGCCGCGCTGGCAACCGGCTGCTCGTTCCTCGTGAAAGCGCCGGAAGAAACCCCGGCGTCGCCGGCCGCGCTGCTGCGCGCGTTCGTCGACGCGGGCGTGCCGTCCGGCGTGATCGGCCTCGTGTACGGCGATCCGGCGGAAATCTCGTCGTACCTGATCCCGCACCCGGTGATCCGCAAGGTCACGTTCACGGGTTCGACGCCGGTCGGCAAGCAGCTCGCGTCGATGGCCGGCCTGCACATGAAGCGCGCGACGATGGAGCTCGGCGGTCATGCGCCGGTGATCGTCGCCGAGGACGCCGACGTCGCGCTCGCGGTGAAGGCCGCCGGCGGCGCGAAGTTCCGCAACGCGGGGCAGGTCTGCATTTCGCCGACGCGCTTTCTCGTGCACAACAGCATCCGCGACGAATTCACGCGCGCGCTGGTCAAGCATGCCGAAGGGCTGAAGGTCGGCAACGGCCTCGAGGAAGGCACGACGCTCGGTGCGCTCGCGAACCCGCGCCGGCTCACCGCGATGGCATCCGTCGTCGACAACGCGCGCAAGGTCGGCGCGCGCATCGAAACCGGCGGCGAGCGGATCGGCTCGGAAGGCAACTTCTTCGCGCCGACCGTGATCGCGGACGTGCCGCTCGAAGCGGACGTGTTCAACAACGAGCCGTTCGGCCCGGTCGCGGCGATCCGCGGTTTCGACAAGCTCGAAGACGCGATCGCGGAAGCGAACCGTCTGCCGTTCGGTCTCGCCGGCTACGCGTTCACGCGTTCGTTCGCGAACGTGCACCTGCTCACGCAGCGCCTCGAAGTCGGGATGCTGTGGATCAACCAGCCCGCGACGCCGTGGCCGGAAATGCCGTTCGGCGGCGTGAAGGACTCGGGCTACGGCTCGGAAGGCGGGCCGGAAGCGCTCGAACCGTACCTCGTCACGAAGTCGGTGACGGTGATGGCCGTCTGACGACCGTCTGACGGCCGACCGATCGCGTGCGCGGCGCCGTTGGCGCGGCGCGCGCGATCGGCGCGGGCCGGGCGGCACTCGCGTTGCGCACTGCGCAACGGCATGCCCGCTCTCCCGCCGGTTTTCCCGCCGGCCGTGCATTCGCATGGCAACCTGACGGGAATTTCAATACGCGTACCGCTGCGGATGGATTGTTTCGATTCCGTCATCGACAGCACCACACGCCAGACCACGCGACGCGCGTCGGTGAACGAGCGACGACACCCTGTGCCGGCCGAGCGGAGCACGATCCGCTCGACACCGCTCATGTCAGGTCGTACACCACCCGACAAGTCAGGACTGCACCTCGTACCCGGAAGCCGTACTTTTTGGTATAGGTTATTCAGAACAAACCATAACGACCGGTGCGTCAGCGCCGGGCCAATCTGAGAGGACACGGATGCATCCGCGGGCGGCAGCGCCGTACTACGTTGTGCTGGCGGGGACCTTGATAGCGTGCGCGCTGATGGGCCTCTGCGTGTTGCAGTTGTTTCAGAGCCGTCACGATGCGCTCGATCGCGCGCGCGAGACGTCGCGGAATCTGGCGCTCGTCGCCGAGCGCGACATCGAACGCAACATCGAGCTGTACGGCCTGTCGCTCGAGGCGGTGATCCAGGGCCTCCAGCGGCCGGACGTCATGGCCGCATCGCCGGCCTTGCGGCGCGGCATCCTGTTCGATCACGCGATGACGGCGAATTTTCTCGGCTCGATGCTCGTGCTGGATTCCGCCGGCAACATCATCCTGGATTCGGCGAACGACGTGCCGCGCCAGGGCAATTTCGGCGACCGCAAGTACTTTACGGTTCACCGCGACAATCCGGACGTCGGGCTTTACATCAGCGATCCCTATGCGTCCCGCCTGCGTGGCGGCTCGCTCAGCGTCGCGCTGACGCGCCGCGTGTCGAACCCGGACGGCTCGTTCGCCGGCATCGTGATGATCGCGGTCAATCTCGAGTATGTCCACACGCTGTTCGCCGGCCTCGCGCTCGGCTCGCACGGCGCGATTTCGCTGGTGGGCACGAACGGCATCATGTTCATGCGCCAGCCGTACGACGTGCGCACCATCGGTCGCGACATCAGCAAGGCGGCAACGTTTCGCCACTTCATGACGGCGCCGGAAGGCTCGTTCGTCGAGACCTCGACGATCGACAACGTGCGCCGCCTGTACTACTTCAAGACGCTGCCGCACCTGCCGCTGATCATCATGGTCGCCGAGGCGGAGCAGGACATCTACGCCGCGTGGCGGCACCGGGCCATCACGATCGGCGCGCTGGTCGCCACCTTCGGCGTGGCGTTCATCGTGCTGTCCTTCATGCTGGGCTCGCAGTTGCGGCGCAGGATGCGCGCCGAATCCGAGCTGGTCATGCTCGCGCGCACCGACGGCCTCACCGGGCTCAACAATCGCCGCTCGTTCGGGGAGGTGCTGGAGCTCGAATGGCGCCGCGCGCGCCGTGCCCGATCGGTGTTTTCGCTGCTGTTCGTCGACGTCGACCGCTTCAAGGCCTACAACGACACGTATGGCCACCAGGCCGGCGACGACGCGCTGGCGGCGGTCGCACGATGCATCGGCGACAACATCCGGCGCCCGGCGGACACCGCGGCCCGCTATGGCGGCGAGGAATTCGTCGTGATCCTGCCGGATACGCCGGCGACGGGCGCGACCGAGATCGCCGAACGGATTCGCGCAGCCATCGACGGACTGGCGATCGAACATGCGGAAAGCGAATTCGGGCGCGTCACCGCGAGCATCGGCGTGGCAAGCTGGGCGCCCGGGCAGGAAGGGGAGGTCGAGTCGGTGATCAAGGCAGCCGACGAGGCGTTGTACCACGCGAAGGAAACGGGGCGAAACAAGGTCGCGTCGTGTAGTGCGGCCACCTGACGCCTCCGCCGGCACCCGTCGTCCGCGATCGATGGCGGGCGCGCGGTACGACGCTCAATGCCGGCCGCTGCCGCGATAGCTTTCCACTTCCGCGTCGTAAGCCGCCAGAAACGCCTTGCCGAACACCGACGCGAAATCGTCCTCGATCGCGAACACCGTGTCGCGATGGGTCGCCGCGTAGCGATCCCACATCCTCGCCTTGTACAGCACGGGCACGCGCTTCTCGTACCAGCGCGTCGCGTCGTCGCGCTCGCGCAGGCGTTGCGGTGAAAAGCGCGTCAGCAGGTCCATCAACGCCGCGCGCATGCCCGCGACCATGCCGATCTGGTGCGCGTGCAGATCCTGGAACGCGTCGCTGACCGCGCTCTGCGGCGACATGAAGCCCGGCAGCGGCAGCCCGAACATCTGCCGCAGCACGGCGCCGCCGTCGGGCAGCAGCTTCAGCGGATTGTTCTCGCGATCGAGCAGCATCGTCATGTGCGCCTTCACCTCGCGCTTCAGGATGCTGCGCGACGACAGCAGCTCGACCGTGCCGTTCGCGAACAGCGCCAGCAACTGGCCCGCGATGAACAGCTGCTCGGCCGACCACTGATGCGATTCGGCGGCGGTGTCTAGCCCCGCGCCTTCGAAGAACGCGCTCAACAGTTCGTCGGGGGTCGGCGCGCGCGCAGCATGCGGCGCCGCATGCTGCGCCGGATCGTCGGCCGGCCGCGTATCGGTGCGCGCGGCGGCCGGTTGCACGCGCACGTGCTGCGTCCACTCGGGCGCGTGATCCGCCTGCGTCGCGGATGACGCATCGCGATCCGCGTTGCCGCGATCGGCGTGCGCCGCCATGCCCGCTGCGCCGAGGTCTCCCGACGACTGCGCGAACAGGTCGAGCGGATCGGTCGACAGCTGGTGCAGGTCGCGCTGCGACGGCGCGGGCGGTGCGGCCTGCTGCGCGGCGCCCGTCCGTGCGGGGCCGCCCGGCCGCGTAGCGGCGTCCGCCGCCTTGCCGCGCGGTGCGAGACGATCCTGGAGGAGCCCCCACAGCCGGTTGCCGGCGCCTTTCGTATCGATACGCGATGACGACGGTTGCGCGGGTGCCGCTGCCGCCCGGGCGTTCGCCTGCGCTTGCGCTTGCGTATCGACGCGCATGCCGGTATCGGTCGCCATGTCGATGACCGGTGCGTGGCCGCCATCGACGCCGTCGCCGCCGTCGTCACGTTCGGCGCGCAGCACGTACGGCCCGATGCGGATGATGTCGCCGGTGTTGAGCGCGCGCTCCTGCGCATAACCGACCGGCTCGCGGTTCACCTCGATCGTCGAGACGCTGCTCAGGTTCTTCAGCAGGCAGGCGTCGTCGCCCACCTGCAGCAGCGCCTGCAGCCGCGAAATCTGCCGCGTGTCGTCGCGCAACACGAGATGGTTGTCGCTGGCCCGGCCGATGGTGCCGCCCGGCGGATGAAACACGACGGCGTCGTAGGAGTCGTTTTCGACCGGCTCGCCGGCATGTTCGATCACGATCAGTTGCATGTCATACGTCGCTCGGTGAAGTGCTCGCGCGCAGGCCGGTTCGTTCAGGACGACGACGCATGCCTGCGGCGCGCGAATTCGAACGCGGGCCCCCAGATCGGATGTCCCTTCTCGGCAGGGGACAAGTCGAAGCGCGGGTTGAGGTCGAGAATTTTCGAGAACTCGGCGCGGCAAGGCGTGATGCGGTTCGTCACGCAATAGCTGAACGCGAGGAGCTTGTGCGCGGCAACCTGCGTGTCGGTGTCGGCGCCGTCGATTTCCTTCGCGTGGCTCAGCAGCGCGATCGTGCGCCCGTAGTCGCCGCTGTCGTACGCGACGCGCGCGCTGTCGACCGTCGCGCGTGCAGCCGACCGGGTCGGGGACGTACTGCACCCGCCGGCCCCCAGCAACAATGCGCCGAGGAAAAGAACGAGCGATGAACGACCTTTCATTATTGAAATCAGGAATTGGCGTAATTGGAAGGTGCCACACAAGCGCTGTTGGATTCTAGTGCGAATCATCGATACGGAATCGCCTGTTACGTTTTGTTTCATTTGGCCATTCCATTTCCACGTGAATGCAGAATCGACTACGAATTTCAGTGCTTGTGAATCCGGAAAAACGGCCTATAGTTCGCTGTGTTTTTCGGATTCGTCAGTTGTTTGGTCAGCGCACGTCAATGCACGAAAAAACGGGCCGTCCGTTCGTGCGAAACGAATAGCCTGGCACACCGTCAGCGCCGCTGAGCGTCCGTTGCCCGGTGCCCGGCCGGCTTGCGCCCCGAGCCCATCCGACAGGTGTCCACGCCACAGAACCGGGCCGCGATGGCGAACTGGTCGGATTGATTTTTGCCATTAATTCATCAACCCCAATTCTGAATTGACCACTATCTCGACAAATCTATTTTAAAAATCCATGAATGATATGACCCGGCTTTTTACAAGAACAATTTGCCGATACAGATTGCGATGGATGGATATACGGATTACACAATTACCGATCAATTAATTGTCCCTTTTTCAATCGGATCATCCGGTTTCGTGGTCGAAAACCGGCGAACGGCTATTGGGTGGCGAGGGTGGAATATGCAATGGCGGTCGAGCAGTTTCATCGTATGGGGATGCGTGATGCTGTTGCCGGGGTGCGGCGCGACGGAGCACGCCGCGGCGGTGCCGTATGCGATCACGGTCGACGTTGCGCCCGACGTCAACCCTGACCCGAACCGCAAGCCTGCGCCGATCGTGCTGAAGGTGTTCCAGCTCCGCGCGGCATCGTCGTTCGACAGCGCGGATTTCTTCACGCTGCAGGACAAGCCGGAGAACGTGCTCGGCGGGGACCTGCTCGGCACCGATCGCGTGATCCTGCGGCCGGGCGAGTCGCGCACGCTGCACTATCGCGGCAACGTCGAGGCCGGCGCGATCGGCGTGGTTGCCGAATACCGGATGCTCGAAAAGAACCGCTGGCGGCTGACGGTGCCGCTGCCGCGCGCGAAGCAGCTCAATCTCTACAAGTTCTGGCAGACGTCGCCGGGCGAGCTGAAGCTGTCGATCGCGGTGCGCAACGGCGGCCTCGCACTGAACGATGCGAAGGGGCGCCCATGACCGAACCGACGATGTCCGCGACACCGGTCGCGGCGCTCCGCCAGCGGGTGGTGTGGACCGAGGGGATGTTCCTGCGGCCGCAGCATTTCCAGCAGCTCGAACGGCACTGGGAACGCTACGTCGCGCTGCGCTGCCTCCCGCTGCAAGGCTTCTTCTGGGGTTTCGACACGCTGGAGCTCGACCGCGAGCAACTGGCGCTCGGCAAGGTCGCGCTGCGCACCGCGTCGGGCGTGATGCGCGACGGCACGCCGTTCGACCTGTCCCATCCGGACGATCTTCCCGAACCGCTCGACGTGCCGGCCGACGCGAAGGACCAGCTCGTCGTGCTCGCGTTGCCGCTGTGGCGCGGCGGCGGCGAGGAGGTGTCGTTCGGTGCGGGCGGAGGCCATGCGGCGAACGGAGCGAACGGTACGAGCGGCACGAACGGCGGCGCCGATGTCGCGCGCTACGTCGTGCGCGAATACGAAGTGGCCGACGCGAACGCGGTCGCGCTCGGTCCCGCACTGCTGCAGACGGGGCGCCTGAACGTGCGGCTGATGCTCGGAGCCGAGCTGACCGGCGACTGGCACGCACTCGGCGTCGCACGGATCGTCGAGCGGCGCACCGATGCGCGGTTGCTGGTCGACGAGGGCTACATCCCGCCGCGCCTCGTCGCGCAGCACGACGCCGTGCTGCTGGCCTACGCACGCGAGCTGCACGGGCTGCTCACGCAACGCAGCGAAGCGCTCGCGGAACGGCTGTCGGAGCCCGGGCGCGGCGGCGTGTCGGAAGTCGCGGACTTCCTGCTGCTGCAGCTCGTGAACCGCTATCTCGCGCTGACCTGGCATGCGCAGCAGCACGTGTCGACGCATCCGGAGGCGCTGTTCTGCGACTGGCTGAAGCTCGCGTGCGACCTGAGCACGTTCACGGCGGCCGGCCGGCGCCCGCAGTCGCTCGCCGTCTACGTGCACGACGACCTGCGCACGAGCTTCGCGGAGCTGATGACCGAACTGCGGCGGTCGCTGTCGACGGTGCTCGAGCAAAACGCGATCCAGATCGAGCTGCGCGATGCGGGCAACGGCATCCGCGTCGCGACGCTGGCCGACCCGGTGCTGCGCGACACGGCCGGCTTCGTGCTCGCGGTGCGCGCGGACGTACCGGCCGACAGCCTGCGCGCACGTTTTCCCGCGCAGGCCAAGCTCGGGCCGGTCGAGCGGATCCGCGATCTCGTGCAGCTGCAACTGCCGGGCATCACGATGCGCCAGTTGCCGGTCGCGCCGCGGCAGATCCCGTATCACGCGGGCCATACGTACTTCGAGATCGACAAGGGCAGCGACCTGTGGAAGCAGCTGGCGCGCTCCGGCGGTCTCGCCTTTCATTTCGCCGGCGAATTCCCTGGACTCTCGATGGAGTTCTGGGCGATACGCGGGTGAGGGCGGGGCGACGCGATGAATTCCTCCTCCGATTCGATCTCCCCCGGCGCAGGCGGATTCGTGCCGCCGAATCCGGGCGGCACGCATCCGGCCGCGGCGGGCGCGGCCGGCCCGACCGCGACGCAGCCGCGCCCCGGGCGCTGGGCCGCGAGCGGCACGAACCCGCTCGTCGCGGCCGCGAATCCGTTGCTCAACCTCGTGCCGCAGATCCGTTCGACCGTCCACCACCCGAATCCCGCGTGGCTGCGCGAGCATCTCGTGGTCGAGATCCGGCAGTTCGAGGCGCGCGCGCAGGAGGCCGGCGTGCCGTCGGAAGCGATCATCGGCGCGCGCTACTGCCTGTGCACGGCGCTCGACGAGGCGGCCGCGCTGACGCCATGGGGCGGCAGCGTGTGGTCGTCGCACAGCCTGCTCGTGTCGTTCCACAACGAGACCTGGGGCGGCGAGAAATTCTTCCACCTGCTCGAACGCCTGTCGCAGCAGCCGCGCCAGCATCTCGACCTGCTCGAGCTGCTGTATTTCTGTCTCGCGCTCGGCTTCGAGGGCCGTTATCGCGTGCTCGACAACGGCCATGCGCAGCTCGACGCGCTGCGCCACCAGCTCGCGCTCACGATCCGCTCGGTGCGCGGCGAATTCGAGCCGGCGCTGTCGCCGCACTGGCGCGACGTCGTCACGCGCGATGTCGCGCGCCGGTTCGTCGTGCCGCTGTGGGTGTGCGTGGCGCTCGCGCTGCTGATCGGCTTCGGTGTGTTCGTCGGGCTGCGGATCGCGCTCGCCTGGCATTCGGACCGGCTGTTCGCGTCGATCGACGCGCTGCACGTGCCGAAGCTGCAGCCCGCGCAAGCGCCGCCGCGCGCGGCACCGGCCCCGCGCATCGCGAAGTTCCTGGAACCGGAGATCGCGGCCGGCCTCGTGTCGGTGCGCGACGCCGCCGATCGCAGCGTGATCGTGCTGCGCGGCGACGGGTTGTTCAAGTCGGGTTCGACGTCGGTGATCGACCGCTACGTGCCGGTGCTCGCCCGTGTGGCCGATGCGCTGGACAAGGTGCCCGGCAACGTGCGCGTGACCGGTTACACGGACGACACACCCGTGCATACCGCGCGCTTCGCGTCGAACTGGGACCTGTCGCGCGAACGCGCGGAAGCCGTGCGCGGCATGATCGCCGCGCGGCTCGACCATCCGGAACGGCTCGCGGCGGAAGGGCGCGGCACGCTCGACCCGGTCGCGCCGAACGATTCGCCCGCGAATCGCGCGCTGAACCGGCGCGTCGAGATCACGCTGCTGCCGGCGCCCGGCAGTGCCGCCGTCGGCGCGAGCGCAACGCAGGGGGCCAACTGACATGAACCAGGCTGTCGCGCGTTTCGTCCGGCCGTTGCCGTCGCGGGAGATCTGGACCTTCGCCGGTCTCGTCGTGCTCGCATGCTTCGTGTGGCTCGCGGGCCCGCTGTTCGCGTTCGCCGAGGTCCGTCCGCTCGAAAGCAGCTGGGCGCGCGGGCTGACGATCGCGGTGCTGTTCATCGCGTGGGGCGCGCGCGTCGCGTGGCGCAGCTGGCGCGCCGGCCGGCTCAACGCGCAGTTGCTGAACCAGCTGCGCGAGGCGGCGCCCGGGCCGGCCACCGCCGACGATCCGGCGAAAGCGCAGCTCGACGAGTTGCGCAGCCGCTTCGACGAAGCCGCGACGCTGCTGAAGAAGGTCCGCTTCGGGCAGGCCGACACCGTGCGCAAGGGCCTGCCGCGCTGGTTCGACCGGATGTCGCGCCAGTATCTGTACCAGTTGCCGTGGTACGTGTTCATCGGCGCGCCGGGCTCGGGCAAGACCACCGCGCTCGTGAATTCCGGGCTCAGTTTTCCGCTCGCCGAGCAGTTCGGCCGCGCGGCGATTCGCGGCGTGGGCGGCACGCGGCATTGCGACTGGTGGTTCACGAACGACGCGGTGCTGATCGACACGGCCGGCCGCTATACGACACATGAGGGCAACCGCGCGCTCGACGAGGCCGAATGGAAAGGCTTCGTCGACCTGCTGAAGAAGTACCGCACGCGCCAGCCGCTCAACGGCGCGATGCTGACGATCAGCGTGGCCGACCTGCTCGGCGCGTCGGAGGCCGAGCGCACCCAGCACGCGATGGTGCTGCGCAAGCGTCTGCTCGAACTGCGCGCGCAGCTCGGCATCCGCTTTCCCGTGTACCTGCTCGTGACGAAGGCCGACCTGCTCGCGGGCTTCGCCGAGTATTTCGGCAACTACGGCCGCGCGGAATGCGCGCAGGTGTGGGGTTTCACGTTCCCGCTCGCGCAAAGCGAGGCGCCGGGTTTCGACCTGCGTGCGGCATTCGATCGCGAATACCGGCTGCTGCACCAGCGGCTGAACGACGGTCTGCCCGAACTGCTCGCCGCGCAGACCGACGCGCGCCAGCGCGAGATGACGTACCTGCTGCCGCAGCAGATCGCCGACCTGCAGGACATGCTCGGCCAGTTCGTCGCCGAGGTGTTTTCCGTGTCGAGCTACGAACCGATGCCGATGCTGCGCGGCGTCTACCTGACGAGCGGCACGCAGGAGGGCACCGCGTTCGATCGCGTGATGAGCGGCATCAAGCGCTTCCTGAAGATCGAGGGCGTGCCGCCGGTCGCGCAGGTCGGCTCGAGCGGCCGCAGCTTCTTCCTGAAGTCGCTGCTGCAGGAGCACATCTTCCGCGAAGCCTCGCTCGCCGGCAGCGACCTGCGCTGGCATCAGAAGCGGCGCGTGCTGCAGATCGCCGGCTACGTGCTGCTCGCGCTGGTGTGCGTGGCCATGCTGGCCGCCTGGCTGCGCAGCTATTCGAACAATCGCGCGTATCTCGACCAGATCGGCGCGCGCGTGCCGGCCGTCGATGCGCAGATTGCCGGCGCGAAATTCTCCGATGCGGCCGACGTCGCCCGCCTGCTGCCCGTGCTCGACGCGCTCGGCGGCCTTGCGAATACCGGCGGCGTCGACCTGCAGCATCCGCCGCTCGCGTACCGGTGGGGGCTGTTCCAGGGCGAGAAGATCGGCGAGGCCGTCGATGCCGTGTACCGGCGCGCGCTCGAGGACGTGCTGCTGCCGATCGCCGCGAGCCGGATGGAGGCCGCGCTGCGCGACGCGCGGCCCGACGAGACCGAATTCGCGTATGCGGCGCTGAAGGCGTACCTGATGCTGTACGACAGCGCGCACTACGATCCTGCGTTCGTGCAGGCCGTCGTCGATCTCGAAATGGAACGCGCGCTGCCGCCCGATTTCTCGCCGGCCGAACGCACCGCGCTGCGTGCGCATCTCGCCGCGCTGTTCGGCGGCCGCGTCGCGGTGTCGCCGTATCCGATGAACGAGCGGCTCGTGGCCGACGTGCGCGACCGGCTGCGGCAGGTGCCGTTCTCGCAGCGGCTGTACCGGCAGCTCACGCTGACGCTGCGGCCGGCCACCGCCGCGTTCGACTTCAGCGTCGCGCGCGCGGTCGGCCCCGACGCATCGCTGGTGTTCCGCCGCCAGGGCGGCAAGCCGCTGTCGGAAGGCGTGCCGGGCCTCTATACGCGCAACGGCTATCGCAACGTGTTCGCGCCGCGCCTGGCCGGCGAGGTCGACGCCTACGGGCGCGAGGAAGTGTGGGTGCTGAACCTCGGGCTCTCCGAGATTCCCGGGCCGAACGACGCGGCCGCGTGGGCCCGCGATATCCGCCAGCTCTACCTGAACGACTATCTGAAGATCTGGGACGACTATCTCGCCGACATCAAGCTGCAGCGCACCGCGACGCTCTCGCAGAGCATCCAGGTGGCGCGCGCGCTGTCGTCCGCCGATTCGCCGCTCACGCGGCTGATGGTCGCGCTCGCGCGCGACACGGCGCTCGGCGATGCACCGGGCGGCGGGGCGCGCAATCTCGCCACGCGCGCGCAGGACAAGGTCGACGAGGCACGCAGCTCGCTGTCGCAGATCTTCGCGAGCCAGGGAAGCGATGCGAACACGTCCGCCGCGGCGCCCGCGAGCGCCGAGCAGATCGTCGACAGCCACTTCGCCGGGTTGCGCACGTTCGCGCCGGGCAGCGGCGACCAGGCGCAGGCGTTCAATGACGTGCTGAAGTCGATCGACGCGCTGTACACCTACCTGACGGCCACCGACGACGCATTGAGGAGCGGCGCGCAGCCGCCGCCGTCCGACGCGCCGGCGAAGCTGCGCGCACAGGCAGGCCGCCTGCCGACGCCGTTCCGCGAAGTGCTCGACGACCTGTCGAACGTCGCGAACGGCAGCGTGGCGACCGTCGAGCAGCGCAGCGTCGCGACGCGGGCCGGCGCGAACGTCGGCGACTTCTGCCGGCAGGCGATCGCGGGGCGCTATCCGTTCGCGCGCGGCTCGTCGCGTGACGTCGCGCCGGCGGATTTCGCGCAGATGTTCGCACCCGGCGGCCTGATGGACGACTTCTTCCAGAAGAACCTGCAGTCGATCGTCGATACGACGTCGCACCCGTGGCGCTTCGCGAACCGCAATGCGGACGCCGATCCATCGGCCGCCGCGATGCTGGCGTCGTTCGAGAAGGCGGCGGTGATCCGCGACGCCTATTTCGGCGGCGGTGCGCGCACCGCGCAGCTGAAGGTGCAGATCCAGCCGCTCGAAATGGACCCGTCGATCACGGAGATGGTGCTCGACGTCGACGGGCAGATCGTCCGTTACGCGCACGGCCCGCTCGTGCAGAGCGCGGTGGACTGGCCGGGCCCGCGCGGCAGCAACCAGGTGCGGCTGCAGGTGTCGGGCCAGGCCGGCGCGACCGACGGCTTCTCGACCGACGGGCCGTGGGCGCTGCACCGGCTGTTCGACCGCGCGGCCGTATCGGCCGGGCGCGGCTCCGACCAGATGATTGCGCGCTTCACGGTCGACGGCAAACCGATCGTGCTGCAAGTGAATGCGGGCAGTGTCCGCAACCCGTTCAGGCTGCCCCAGATGGAGTCCTTTACATGCCCTCCGAAGCCATGAGCCCGACACCGCCGTTCACGCGTACCGACGGCGATGCGCCGGCCTGGTACGGGAAGATTCCCGGCGCCGGCGACTTCGTGAACAGCCGGCTGCCGCATGCGCTCGCGCTGTGGTGGGAGCGCTGGCTCCAGCAGGGGATGGCCGCGATGCGCCAGCGCGGCGCGGACGAGATCGAGCGCCATTACACGGTCGCGCCGGTCTGGAATTTCCTGATCCCGGCGGGCGCCGGCGCGTCGTGCGTGCAGCCGGGCTGCCTCGCGCCGAGCTGCGACCGCGTGGGGCGCTACTACCCGGTGATCGTCACGCTGCCGATGCGTGCGGCCGATTACTGGAACGGGCTGCCGGACGCCGCCGACGCGTTCTACTGGCAGGTCGGACAGGCGCTGCTCGACGCGATCCGCCATGCCCGCGCGCCGGGCGATCTCGAGCGGACGCTCGAACGCGTGCGGCTCGCACCGGGCGTCGGTCGCGACGCGGCGGACATCGTCGATGGTATGCCGGCGGCGCTGCCGGACCGCACGGCGCCGGCAGCATGGCCGGGGCTGTCCGGTTACTTCGATCCGCACGGCGGCACCAGTTTCTGGTGGACCAATCGCGCGGACGGATCGCCGCTGCGCACGCACGCGCACACGGGCACGCCCGACAACGCGCTGTTCCTGACGCTGTTCGGCGGCGGTTAGCGGCCGGACAGAAGGACGGCGGGCCGCCGGGCGCGGCGGCGGGCGGAAAGGACGCGGTTTCGAGAGGTGGTGGAGATGAAGGACGCTGGATCGAGAGACAACGAGCACGACACGGCGACACGCGGCGACGCATCCGGATTCACGGTGCGGCCGCTGCCGCTCGGCCATCGCCTCGGCGAATTGCAGCTCGACGAGGTGCTCGGCATCGGCGGCTTCGGGATCGTCTATCGCGCGTTCGACCGCACGTTGCGGCGCGCGGTCGCGATCAAGGAGTACATGCCGTCGATGCTGGCCACGCGCGGCGGCGACTATACGGTATCGCTGCGCTCCGAGCGGTTCGCGCAGGCATTCGACGCGGGGCGCGGCGCGTTCCTCAACGAAGCGCGCCTGCTTGCGCAATTCGACCATCCGGGGCTCGTCAAGGTCCTGCACTTCTGGGAAAGCCACGGCACCGCGTACATGGTGATGCCGTTCTACGAGGGGCGCACGCTCAAGCAGCTGCTCGACGGCGGGATGCGGATCAGCGAGACGCAGTTGCGCAACATCGTCGGCGCGCTGCTCGGCGCGCTCGACACGCTGCATCGCGCGCAGTGCTTCCATCGCGACGTCGCGCTCGACAACGTGCTGATCCGCCCGAACGGCAGCGCGATCCTGCTCGACTTCGGCGCGGCGCGCAAACGGATCGGCGATCTGGTCGACGACGGCGCGATGATGATCAAGCCCGGCTACGCGCCGATCGAGCAATACACCGACGATCCCGCGTTCAGCCAGGGGCCGTGGACGGATCTCTATGCGCTCGGCGCGGTGATGCACGCGATGATCACCGGCGAGTTGCCGCCCGCGGCCGTCGTGCGCAGCATCAAGGACACGTACCGGCCGCTCGCGTCGCGTGAACTGCCGGCCGGCGAGGTGTACAGCCCGGCTTTTCTCGCGGCCGTCGATCATGCGCTGCAGTTGCGGATTCCGGACCGGCCGGAATCGGTCGCGGCATTCGCGGCGGAACTCGGGTTGCGGGACTTCGACCGGACCGGCAGCGGGTATGGCGCGCACGCGGTGCCGCCCGTGGGCGATGCGGGCAGGGGCGAGGGAGACAAGGGGGCGGCTTCTGTCGAGGCCGGTACCCAGTCGGCTGCGGCAGCGACTTCGATCGGTGCGGGTGGGACCGCTTCGGGTAGCGCTGCGCCGGACGCGCGGCTGCCAACGCAGGCGGGTGCGGGCCCTGTATCGACGCCCACGGACACGGCATCCGCATCGCCCGGTGTGTCGGACGGCAAGCCGGAAACCGATGATGGGTCTTCGACGTTGAAAGCGGCCACGCAAGGCGCAGCCGCCACGGCGGCTGCGGGAGCGCTCGCAGCTTCCGCATCGCATGCGTCCCGGCCGGCCGCGAAACCGGTTGAATCCGATGCGCCGAATGGAAACGTCGAACGCGCGAAAGAACCGGCCGCAGCACGAACCGACACGCACGACGAAGCCAGTGCGCGATCCGCAAGACCCGATACGGAGATCGGCGCGCGTGGTGCGGCGGGTTCCGTGAAAGCGGTCACGTTCGCGGGTGAAGATGCTGGTGCTGGCGTCGGTGCCGGTGCGGGTGCCGGTGCCGCCAGTACAACCGCACCGTATCCCGCCGCATCGTCGTCGGCGGTGTCAGGCGGCGCTTCCGTGCCGACCGGCGCCCAGCTCGGCCAGGCCCCCGCCGGATCGCGCAAGCGCCGGCTGCCGGTCTACGCCGGGGGCGCGGTCGTTGCGCTGATCGCCGTCGGCCTTGCCGCGACCTATCTGTCGCGTCCTGCCCGCGTGGCCGACGAGCCCGCGCCCGTCGCGAGCCAGCAGCAGGCCGGCACGTCGCCGCCCGCGAGCACGCCGGCTGCCACACTGGCCCAGCAGGGGCCGACTCCGATCGTCGTGCCGCCGTCCAGCCTGCCGGCCGGATCGTCTGCCCAGGTTGCGCCGCCACGCGTCGCCGCCGAGCCCGCCAGCGCGCCGGCCGTCGAGGCCGCCGCGCCCGCGCCGCAGGTGGCGACCACCGTGACGAACGCGGCCCCGCCGCCGGCCGGCGCCAGTCCCGCCATCGCGCCCGCCGGCAGCCTCGACGCGTCGGAGCGCATCGTCAACGTGCCGCCGTCGGAAGCCGCCGTACCGCCGGTGACGACGCCATCCCCGGCACCGAAACCGCCGGACAGCCAGATGCCCGTCGCCGCCGTGACCGCGCTGCCCGCCGAGCAACAGCCGCGTGCGCCGAAGGCGCAGGAAACCGTGCAGGTGCGTTTCAACGTGCGGCCTTGGGGCGACGTCTACGTGAACGGCGCGCGGCGCGGCGCGAGCCCGCCGCTGCGTTCGGTATCGCTGACGCCGGGCGTCTACGTGATCGAAATCCGCAACGGCTCGCTGCCGCCGTTGCACCGCACCGTGGCGATCGATTTCGGCAGCAAACCGGTCAACATCGACTATGCATTCGAATGACGTCAGCCAGGCGGCGCTGGCCGCCGCCGCATTTTCAGCGGTGCCGCCCGGCATCCCGGCGACGCCGCGCGCGGGCCTGATCGGCCCGTTGCTCGCGGATGTCGCGCCCGATGCGCCGTGCGGCGCGAACCTCGAATACGACGCCGAGTTCCTGCAGTTGCAGGAGCGTGCGACGCCGCGCGCCGAGCAGCAATACGGCGACACCGTGATCCCGGCCGAAGCGCCCGACTGGCGCACGGTCGAGCGGCTCGCGCTGGCGCTGTCCGCGCGCACGAAGGACCTGCGCGTGATCGCCTGTCTCGTGCGAAGCTGGACCGAGCAGCACGGCATCCCCGGTTATGCGGACGCGCTCGCGCTCGTCGCGAACCTGCTCGAGCACCGCTGGGACACCCTGCATCCGCGGCTCGACGCAGACGGCGAACCGGACCCGACACCGCGGATGAACGCGCTCGCCGACGTGGCCGGCGCACACGACTGCGCGCGCGCGGCGCGCCGCCAGCCGCTGTTCGAAGGCGGGCCGAGCGTGCGCGACGCCGAACGGCTGCTCGATGGCCGCGACGACATCGGCAGCCCCGCGACCGGCAGCCGCGAAAGCCTGCTGGCCGCGCTGTCGGCCGCGTCGGGCGACGGCACGACGCCGCTCGACGCGGCGCGCGCGGCACTGCACGCGCTGGATGCGATCCGCGTGTGCGTGACCGACAAGCTGGGCCGCGAATGGGCACCCGACGAAGGCGACGCGGAGAGGGCGCTGCGGCGCATCACACGCGAGGTGCCGCTACCCGAGCCGCAACCGGTGTCGCCCGACACGCAGCAGGCCGTTCCCGGCGACGCATCGCAGGCCGTCTCGGCACCCGCTGCGTCGACGCCGATGCCGAACGCCCACGCGTGGCGCGAAGCCGCCATCACGAGCCGCGACGACGTGCGCATCGGTCTCGACAAGATGTGCCGCTATTTCGAGCAGCACGAACCGAGCCACCCGGCGCCGCTGCTGCTGCGGCGCGCGCAGCGGCTGCTCGCGCTCGACTTCTACGAAATCATCCGCGACCTCGCGCCGGAGAGCCTCGCGAAGCTGGACCTGCTGAGCGGCGAGCGAAGCGAATCAAACGAATGAACCGAACGAAAGAAACCGCCATGCGGGCGGCAACGACGGACTGCGCAACCTGATCGATGTGAAGGAGTGGACGATGACGGACAGAACCAAGGCGGCGGGCAGCGGACAGAAGTTCATCGCGCGCAATCGGGCGCCGCGCGTGCAGATCGAGTACGACGTCGAGACCTACGGCGCCGAACGCAAGGTGCAGCTGCCGTTCGTGATGGGCGTGATTTCGGACCTGGCGGGCAAGCGCGCCGAGCCGCTGCCGGACCTGCCGGAGCGCAAGTTTCTCGAGATCGACGTCGACAACTTCGACGAGCGGATGAAATCGATCGCGCCGCGCGTCGCGTTCCAGGTGCCGAACACACTGACGGGCGAAGGGATGCTCAACGTCGACATGACGTTCGAGCAGATCGACGATTTCTCGCCGGCCGCGATCGCACGCAACGTCGACGCGCTGCGCCGGCTGCTGGAGGCGCGCACCGAGCTGTCGAACCTGCTGTCGTACATGGACGGCAAGCACGGTGCCGAACAACTGATCGAACGCGCGATCAACGACCCCGACCTGCTGAAGACGCTCGTGCGCGAACCGCACACGAGCGCGCAGAGCGGCGACGCGACCCAACCGGAGGCCCGCGATGAATGATCCTGTCCAGTCCCGCGCCGATGCGCGCGACGCCGCGCAACCCGCCGTCGCGCACGACGAATTCGCGGCGCTGCTGCAGAAGGAGTTCAAGCCGAAGACGGCCGAGGCGCGCGAATCGGTCGAGCGCGCGGTGCGCACGCTTGCGCAGCAGGCGCTCGAACATACGGTCGGCATGACGACCGACGCATACGGCAGCGTGAAGCAGATCATCGCGGAGATCGACCGCAAGCTGTCCGAGCAGATCAACCAGATCCTGCATCACAACGAGTTTCAGACGCTCGAAGGTGCATGGCGCGGGCTGCATTACCTCGTCACGCACACCGAGACCGACGAGCTGCTGAAGATCAAGGCGCTGCCGGCGTCGCGCAACGAAGTCGCGCGGATGCTGAAACGCTACAAGGGCGTCGCGTGGGACCAGAGCCCGCTGTTCCGCAAGATCTACGAGGAGGAATACGGGCAGTTCGGCGGCGAGCCGTTCGGCTGCCTGGTCGGCGATTTCCATTTCAACCACAGCCCGCCCGACGTCGAGATGCTCGGCGAGCTGTCGAAGATCGCGGCGGCCGCGCACGCGCCGTTCATCGCCGGCGCGTCGCCGGAGCTGATGCAGATGGATTCGTGGCAGGAGCTGTCGAACCCGCGCGACCTGACGAAGATCTTCCAGAACACCGAATATGCGGCGTGGCGCAGCCTGCGGCAATCGGAGGATTCGCGCTACATCGGGCTCGCGATGCCGCGTTTTCTCGCGCGGCTGCCGTACGGCGCGCGCACCAACCCGGTGGACGAATTCGACTTCGAGGAAGACACCGACGCCGCGAACCACGACCGCTACACGTGGGCGAACTCGGCGTACGCGATGGCCGCGAACATCAACCGCTCGTTCAAGCAGTACGGCTGGTGTTCGTCGATCCGCGGCGTCGAATCGGGCGGGGCGGTCGAAGGGCTGCCGAGCCACACGTTCCCGACCGACGACGGCGGCGTCGACCAGAAATGCCCGACCGAGATCGCGATCAGCGACCGCCGCGAGGCCGAACTCGCGAAGAACGGCTTCATGCCGTTCGTGCACCGGAAGAACTCGGATTTCGCGGCGTTCATCGGCGCGCAGTCGCTGTACCAGCCGGCCGAGTATCACGATCCCGACGCGACCGCGAACGCGCGCCTGTCCGGCCGCCTGCCGTACCTGTTCGCGTGCTGCCGCTTCGCGCATTACCTGAAGTGCATCGTGCGCGACAAGATCGGCTCGTTCCGCGAACGCGACGACATGGAGCGCTGGCTGAACGACTGGATCATGAACTACGTCGACGGCGACCCCGTCAATTCGTCGCAGGAAACCAAGGCGCGCAAGCCGCTCGCGGCCGCGCAGGTGGTGGTCGACGAGGTCGAGGACAACCCCGGCTACTACACGTCGAAATTCTTCCTGCGGCCGCATTACCAGCTCGAAGGGCTCACCGTGTCGCTGCGGCTCATCTCGCGGCTGCCGACCGCGAAGGCGGCCAACGAATGAGCGGCGGCACACGCAACGATTGGACTTCAACGCGGCATTCATCCTGACATCGCACTGAAACGGAGACGGTTATGGGCGTGGCAATGTTTATGAAGGTGGACGGCGTGACCGGCGAATCGGCGGACGCGCAGCACAAGGGCTGGACCGACATCCAGTCGTTCACGTGGGGCGCGAGCCAGCCGGGCGCAATGGCGAGCGGCAGCGGCGGCAACGCGGGCAAGGCGAGCTTCAACGATCTGGTCGTCGCCGCGTACATGGACAAGGGGGCACCCGCGATCATCAAGAACTGCGCGAACGGCAAGCATTTGTCGTCGGTCGAGATCTCCGCGTGCAAGACGGGCGGCACGCAGGTCGAGTTCATGCGCGTGACGCTGCAGGAGGTGCTCGTCACGTCCGCGCAGGTCGCGGGGATCGATCCGGGCGACGTCGCCGACCGGCTGATGATGCACTACGGCTTCCAGGCCGCGAAGGTGAAGAAGCAGTACTGGCAGCAGAACGACAACGGCGGCAAGGGCGCGGAGGTGACCGTCGGCTGGAACATCAAGGAAAACACCGAGATGTGACGGCGCGGAGACGACCATGGACGACCCGCGAACCCGCGACGGCCGGGAGGGCAACCTGCGCGACCGGCTACAGCCCGCGCTGCTCGACCGGCTCACCGACGACACGCCGCAGCGCGCGAGCGAAGCGCCCGGCGCGCAGTGGATCGGCACCGAACGCCTGCGTGCAGCCGTGCTGCGCGATCTCGCATGGCTGCTCAACACGCGCAACGCCGAGGACGGTTTCGTCGACTGGCCGGCGTTCGCGCATGCGCAGGCGTCGGTGCTCAACTACGGGATGCGGCCGCTCGTCGGCAAACCGATGTCGGGCGTCGAGCGGATGTCGGTCGAGGCGTCGATCCGCGACGCGATCGTCCGCTTCGAACCGCGCATCGCGCCCGACAGCATCGATGTCCGCAGCGTGACCGATGCGCCGGGCGGCCGCGCCGGCGAACGGCGTCACAACGTGCTGCTGTTCGAGATTCGCGGCACGCTGTGGTCGATCCCGCATCCGCTCGAATTCGTGCTGCGCTCCGACCTCGATCTCGAGACGGGCGCGATGTCGCTGCAATCCGTGGCGGGAGCCTGACGCGATGGATACGCGCCTGCTCGACTACTACAACCGTGAACTCGCGTACCTGCGCGAGCTCGGCGGCGAATTCGCGCAGCAGTTCCCGAAGGTGGCCGCGCGGCTGCGGCTCAATGAATCGGGGCCGCCCGACCCATACGTCGAGCGGCTGCTCGAAGGCTTCAGCTTCCTCACCGCACGCGTGCAGTTGAAGATGGACGCCGAGTTTCCGCGCTTCACGCAGGCGCTGCTCGATGCCGTGTATCCCGGCTATGTCGCGCCGCTGCCGTCGATGGCGATCGTGCGGTTCGCGCCGATGCTGAACGAAGGCAGCCTCGCGCAAGGCTGGCGGCTGCCGGCCGGCACGGCGCTGCGTGCGCGGCCGGCCGCGTCCGAGCAGACCGCGTGCGAATTCCGTACCGCGCACGACCTGACGCTGTGGCCGCTCGAACTGACCGATGCGAGCGTCACCGGCGCACCGTCGTGGCTGCCGCGCGGCGTCGTCGCCGCACGGCAGGACGTGCGCGGTGCGCTGCGCATCCGGCTGAAGGCGCGCGGCGGCGCCAGACTGTCGCAACTGCCGCTCGACCGGCTGATGTTCCATCTCGCGGGCCCCGAGCGCGACGCGCTGCATCTGCTCGAACTGATCGCCGCCCATGCGCTCGGCGTCGTGTGCCACGACCCGGCGCAGCCGCCGCGCTGGCTGCATACGCTCGATGCCGACGCGATCGTCCACGAGGGTTTCGATCCCGCGCAGGCGATCCTGCCCGACGACGGCCGCAGCTTCCACGGCTACCGGCTCCTGCGCGAGTATTTCGCGTTTCCGGCGCGTTTCCTGTTCTTCAGCATCGGCGGGCTGCGTGCCGCGCTCGCACGCGCGACCGGCGACGAGTTCGAACTGACCGTGCTGTTCGACCGTCACGATGCGGCACTCGAAGCGGCCGTCGGCGCGCGCCATCTCGCGCTGAACTGCACGCCGGCCGTGAACCTGTTCGCGCGCCGCGCCGATCGTATCCAGTTGCAGCCGGGTGCGCGCGAACACCATGTCGCCGTCGATCGCAGCCGGCCGCTCGACTACGAGGTCTATGCGGTGCAGCGCCTCGCGAGCGAGCAGCGCGACGACTGCCAGTCGCGCGAATTCCGGCCGTTTCACGCGTCGTTCGCCAGCGACGACGGCAACCACGGCGCGTACTACACGGTGCGGCGCGAACCGCGGCTCGTCTCCGCCCAGGCGCGCGCGAATGGCACGCGCACCGGCTACGTCGGCAGCGAGACCTACGTGTCGCTCGTCGACAGCCAGTGCGCGCCATACGACGAGACGATGCGCTACCTGGCGGCCGACACGCTGTGCACGAACCGCGACCTCGTGCTGCTGCAGCCGCCCGGTGATGCGAACACGTTCACGCTGCGCGTGTCGGCCCCGGTCGACAGCATCGTCGCGATCCGCGGCCCGTCGCGGCCGCGCCCGCCGATCGCCGACGCGCAAACCGCGTGGCGGCTGATCCGCCATCTCGGGCTCGCACGTCACACGCTGACCGATCTCGACGACGACGAGGGCGCGCATGCGCTGCGCGAACTGCTCGGCCTGCACGCCGACCCGGCCGATGCCGCGATGCGCCGGCAGATCGACGGCGTGCTGCGCGTGGCGTTCTCGCCGGTGTTCCGCCGGCTGCCCGCGTCCGGCCCCCTGATGTTCGGGCGTGGCGTGCAGGTCGACGTGACCGTCGACGACCATGCGTTCTCCGGCGACAGCCCGTTCCTGCTCGGCTCGGTGCTCGAACAGTTCTTCGCGCGCCACGTGTCGATCAACGCGTTCGCCGAATGCGTGCTGACCAGCGCGCAGCGCGGCACGCTCGCGCACTGGCCGGCGCGTGTCGGCAGGCGGCCCGCGATATGAAGCGCGACATGTCTCCGCGTGCCGGAACGGCCACCGAAGCCGCACGCCGCGACGCGTGGTGGGCGCGCCTGCGTGCCGCGCCGCACGGTTACGACCTGTTCCAGGCGCTGCGCTGGCTCGATGCGCTGTCGCCCGGCCGCGCGCCGCTCGGCCATGCCACGCGGCCGCGCGACGAGCCGGTGCGGCTCGGGCAGCGACCGTCGCTCGCGTTCGCGGCGTCGATGCTCGCCGGCGTGTCCGACGACGGCACCGTGCCGCCGCGCATTGCGATTCACGGATTCGGGCTGTTCGGCCCGAACGGGCCGCTGCCGACGCACCTGACCGAATACGCGCACGAACGCGCCGCGCAGCACGACGACCCGACGTTTGCCGCGTTCGCCGACCTGTTTCATCACCGCCTGATCCTGCTGTTCTACCGCGCGTGGGCCGACGCGCAGCCGACGGTGAGCCTCGATCGCCCGGAACGCGCGCGCTTCGACGGGTATGTCGCGAGCCTGATCGGGCGCGCGGCACACGACCACGATCCCGCCGCGCATGCCGACGCCGACACGCTCGCGCCGCATGCGCGTTATTTCCATGCCGGCCATCTCGTCCGGCACACGCGCAACCCGGAAGGGCTCGTGCAGATCCTGCGCCGGCATTTCGGTGTCGAGGCCCGCATCGTCGAGCACGTGCCGCAGTGGGTCGCGATCGAGCGGTCGCAGCGCTGCACGATCCGCGCGACGCGGCCGACGTTGCGGCTGGGCGCCGTCGCGCTCGGCATCGCGGTGCGCGATGCGCAGTCGCGCTTCCGGATCGTGCTCGGCCCGCTGTCGCTCGACGCGTACCGCCGCTTCCTGCCGGGCGGCCCGCATGCCCGGCAGCTCGCGCACTGGGTGCGCGAATACGTCGGCATCGAGTTCGACTGGGACGTGCTGCTCGAACTGGCGGCCGACGCGGTGCCGGCGATCGCGCTCGGCGCACCGCAGGGCATCGGCCGCACCGCGTGGCTCGGGCAGCGGCTCGAACCGGGCCCCGCGCGCGACCTCGTCGTCCGCTACGACGTGCGGCGCACCGGCGCCCCCCTTCATCGCGAAACCGCCTAAACGGGAACCGTCATGTCCGATATCGGCCGCGTCAACCTGTTCGGAAAACTGAATCCGTTCCTCTACGAGACGCTCGAGCAGGCGACCGGCTTCTGCCGGCTGCGCGGCAATCCGTACGTCGAGCTCGCGCACTGGTTCAAGCAGATGCTGCAACGGCCCGACGGCGACCTGCCGCGCGTGCTGCGCCACTTCGCGATCGACGACACCGCGATCGACCGCGGGCTCGTCGCCGCGCTCGACAAGCTGCCGCGCGGCGCGGGCTCGGTGTCGGATCTGTCCGTGCATATCGACGACGCCGTCGAACGTGCGTGGGTATACGCGACGCTGAAGTACGACGCGACGCGCATTCGCGGCGCGGTGCTGCTGCTCGCCATCCTGAAGACGCCGCAGTTGCGCAACGTGCTGCTGGCGATCACGCGCGAATTCGAGCGCATCGTGCCGGACGTGCTCGCCGACGCGCTCGAATCGATCGTCGAAGGCTCGCCCGAGGCGCCGCCGGCCGGGCAAGCGGCGCCGGGCGGCGGCACGGCGATGCGCGGCGCGGCCGGCGCCTCGGACGGCCCGGCGCTCGCACGTTTCGCCGTCGACCTGACCGCCCGCGCGCGGGCCGGCGAGATCGACCCGGTCGTCGGGCGCGACGCCGAGATTCGCCAGATCGTCGACATCCTGCTGCGGCGCCGGCAGAACAACCCGCTGCTGGTCGGCGAGGCCGGCGTCGGCAAGACGGCCGTTGCGGAAGGCTTCGCGCTGCGGATCGCCGCCGGCGACGTGCCGCCGTCGCTGCGCGACGTCGCGCTGTACCTGCTCGACATCGGGCTGCTGCAGGCCGGCGCGAGCGTGAAGGGCGAGTTCGAGAGCCGGCTGCGCGGCGTGATCGACGAAGCGATGTCGTCCGAGCGGCCGGCGATCCTGTTCATCGATGAAGTCCACACGCTCGTCGGCGCGGGCGGGGCGGCCGGCACCGGCGACGCCGCGAACCTGCTGAAACCCGCGCTCGCACGCGGCCTGCTGCGCACGATCGGCGCGACCACGTGGTCCGAGTACAAGCAGTACATCGAGAAGGACCCGGCGCTGACGCGACGCTTCCAGCTCGTGCACGTGCACGAACCGGAAGAGGCCGCCGCGCTGACGATGCTGCGCGGCCTGGCCGGGAAGCTCGAGGCGCATCACCGCGTGCTCGTGCTCGACGACGCGCTGCAGGCCGCCGTCACGCTGTCGCACCGTTACATTCCCGCCCGCCAGTTGCCGGACAAGGCGATCAGCCTGCTCGACACGGCCTGCGCGCGCGTCGCCGTCAGCCAGCACGCGGTGCCCGCGCCGGTCGAGGATGCGCGCCGCCGCATCGACAGCCTGCGCGTCGAACAGGAGCGGATCGGGCGCGAATGCGCGCTCGGCACCGGCGATACCGCGCGGCGCGATGCGATCGATCACGACATCGCCGCCGCCCATGCCGAACTCGACCGGCTCGACACGCGCTGGCAGACCGAACGCGACGCGTTGACAGCGATCGTCGATGCCCGCGCGCTGCTGCTCGACGACGACCCGTCGCATGTGCTCGACGCCGACGCACGCGTCGCCGCTCAAACCCGTCTGTCGGCCGCCCAGCAGGCGCTGGCCGACCTGCAGGGCGATGCGCCGCTCGTGCTGCCCGCCGTCGACACGCACGCCGTGGCCGCCGTCGTCGCCGACTGGACCGGCATTCCGCTCGGCCGGATGGTGCGCGACGAAACGCAGGCCGTGCTGAAGCTCGCCGATACGCTCGGCGAACGCGTCGTCGGCCAGAAGCATGCGGTCGAACTGATCGCCGAGCGCATCCAGACCGCGCGCGCCAGGCTGGACGACCCGAAGAAACCGCATGGCGTGTTCCTGCTGTGCGGGCCGTCCGGCGTCGGCAAGACCGAAACCGCGCTCGCGCTGGCCGACACGCTGTACGGTGGCGAACACAACGCGATCACCATCAACATGAGCGAATTCCAGGAGGCGCATACCGTGTCGACGCTGAAGGGCGCGCCGCCCGGCTATGTCGGCTACGGGCAGGGTGGCGTGCTCACCGAGGCCGTGCGACGGCGCCCGTACAGCGTCGTGCTGCTCGACGAGATCGAGAAGGCGCATCGCGACGTGCACGAGATTTTCTTCCAGGTGTTCGACAAGGGCTGGATGGAGGACGGCGAAGGGCGCGACATCGATTTCCGGCATACGGTGATCCTGCTGACGTCGAACGTCGGCGCCGAGCGCGTGATGCAGCTGTGCCGCGATCCCGAGCGCCTGCCCGACGTGCAGACGCTCGCCGATGCACTGCGCGCGCCGCTGCTCGACGTGTTTCCCGCCGCGCTGCTCGGCCGGCTGACCGTCGTGCCGTACTACCCGCTCACAGACGCGACGCTTGCGCGCATCGTCGCATTGCAATTGCGATGGATCGAGCAACGGATCGACGCGCATCACGGCATCCGGCTGCGCTGCACCGACGCGGCGACCGCGCTGGTCGTCGAGCGCTGCCGGACGATCGAGTCCGGCGGCCGGATGGTCGACGCGATCCTCACGCATACCGTGATGCCGCGCATCGGCCGCGCGATCCTGCAGGCGACGCTCGAAGGCCGCACGCTGTCGTCGATCGAGCTGGGCGCGGCCGACGGCGAATTCGCCTACCGGTTCGACGAGGAGGAAACGACTTGAATCGCGTATTCACACTCGACAGCCCGCACGGCGACGACCTCAAGTTCCATACGCTCGATGGCAGCGACGAACTCGGCCGGCTGTTCGAATTTCGGATCGAGGCGCTCGCCGACAGTCACAACCTGTCGCTGAAGAACATGCTCGGGAAACCCGTGACGGTCCGGATCGAACAGCAGGACCTGTCGACGCGCTACCTGAACGGCATCGTGGCGCGCGCGTCGCTCGCCGGCCGGCGCGCCGAAAGGTACTACGGCTACGAGCTGATCGTGCGGCCCTGGTTGTGGCTCGCGACGCGCCGCTCCGATTGCCGGATCTTCCAGAACAAGACCGTGCCGGAGATCGTGCAGGAGGTCCTGTCGACGTACGGCTTTCCGATCGAGAGCCACCTGGCGGAGACGTATGTGCCGCGCGATTACTGCGTTCAGTACAACGAGACCGACGCCGCGTTCGTGTCGCGGCTGATGGAGTTCGAGGGCATTTATTACTGGTTCCGCCATGCGGAGGACACGCATACGCTGATGCTCAGCGACGCGATGTCGTCGCACACGGCGCTGCCCGGCTACGAGACGATTCCGTACATCGCGCGTGACCGCACCGCGATCGCTGACGAGGAGCATATCGACGGCTGGCTGCCCGCGCAGGAAGTGAGCGTCGGCAAGCACCAGACCACCGACTACGACTACACGAAGCCGCGCGCCGATCTTTCGTCGCAGAAGGTCGATCCGCGTGGTCATGATCACGATAGCTTCGCGTCGTTCGAGTGGCCGGGCGGGTATCGCGACGATGCGCCCGGTGCGCATTACAGCCGCGTGCGGCTCGAGGAGCAGCAGGCTGAGCATGAGCGGGCGAGTGCCGATACCGATGTGCGTGGTGCTGCGCCGGGTTACCTGTTCACGTTGGCGCATTGTCCGCGTGCGGACCAGAACCGCGAATACCTGATCGTGCGGTGCCAGTACCGCTTCCAGGAGAACGCGTATGCGAGCGACCAGGGCGCGGAGGCTGTCGTGCATCAGACGATGATGCTCGTGCAGCCGTCGAGCCTGCCTTACCGGTCGCCGCGCGACACGCCGCGGCCGCGCACCAACGGGCCGCAGACGGCCACCGTGGTCGGGCCGCCGGGGGAGGAAATCTGGACCGATCAGTATGGGCGCGTGAAGCTGCAATTCCGCTGGGATCGGTATGGGCAAAGCAATCAGGATTCGTCGTGCTGGGTGCGGGTGTCGAGTCCTTGGGCGGGTGGTGGATTCGGGGGGGTGCAGATTCCGCG
>NZ_QMFZ01000030.1:0-110200 GCF_003294055.1 Burkholderia reimsis | reverse complement strand
CTCCCCGCCCGCCCGACACGCACCGGACAGGGGCAGATCGTGGCTTTCCCGTAGGGCGTTCATGCACCGCCTGCGTGCGGATTACAATGCCGGTCAGACCGGCCAAAGTTCACCTCATGAAAAACGTTCCGCACACCGTGACCGACGCCGCCATCGCGACGATCCGCGACCGGATCGAGGCAGGCGTGTATCCGGTCGGCAGCCTGCTGCCGGCCCAGCGCCAGCTCTCCGAGGAGCTGGAGATCAGCCGCGCGTCGCTGCGCGAGGCGCTGTCGACGCTCGAGGCGCTCGGGATGCTGCGCATCCGCGCGGGCAAGGGCGTGTATGTCGAAAGCGCGCAGGCCACGGCCGCCCATGCGTGGCGGTTCGCCGAGCAGTCGTCGCCGCCCGATACCTACCAGATGCGCTACGCGCTCGAAGGATTCGCCGCGCGAATGGCCGCGCACGTCGTCACCGACGACGACATCGCGTGGTTCGAGGACAATCTCGCCGACCTGCACGTCGCGCTCACCGAAAGCGAGCTCGACGCGGCATCGCAGCTCGACTTCGACTTCCACATGCGGATCATCCATCTCGCGGGCAACGCGGCGATCGAATCGATCCTGCGCAGCAGCGCCGACATCATGAAGGAAAGCCAGCGCATGCCGTTCTACCGGCGCGAGCTGCTGCTGTCGACGTGGACCGAGCACCGCGCGATCGTCGACGCGCTGATCGCACGCGATGCCGCCGCCGCGGGCATCGCGATCGAAACGCACATCGCGAACGCCGCGCAGCGCGCGGGCATCTTCTTCCCGACACCGCGCATCTGACGGCCCGGGCGGCCGCGCGCCGCCCCGTCGTACCGGTCAACCTCCCGACGGGTCCCGATACGCGAGCGCACGCTCGATGAACGCGCGCGCCGCGACGCTGCGGTACGCGCCCTTGCGTGTCAGCAGCGCAGCCGTGCGCGCGGGCAGCGGCGGATCGATCTCCAGCGCGCACAGGTCGGCACTCTCGCGCGCGACCGCGTCGGGCAGCACCGTCGCGAGCCGGCCGCACCGCACGAGCTCCAGCACCGCGCTGACCGTATTCGTCTCGATCGCGATCTTCGGCCTCGCGCCGTGCTCGATGAAATAGCGGTCGATGCTCTCGCGCGTCGCGAACGCGCGGCTCAGCAGCACCAGCGGCTCGCCGCCGAGCTCGGCCGGCGTCAGCGCGCGGCGCCGCCGCGCAAGACGGTGCGTGCGGCCCGTCACGAGCGCGAGCGGCTCGTCCCACAGCGGCAGTGCGTCGACGTCCGGCGCGCGCGGCGGCATGAACGCGAAGCCCGCGTCGAGCCGGTCGTCGGCGAGCAGCGCCTCGATGCGTTCCTGCGGCATCGCGTCGATCGTCAGCGCGACGTTCGGATAGTCGGCATGGAACGCGTCGATCAGCGAGCCGCTCAGGTAGGCCGCGAAGGTCGGCATCATCGCGAGCCGCAACGACCCGCTGCCGAGGCCGGCGACGTCGTGCAGCGCGCGCTGCCCCGTATCGAGCTCATGCAGCGCGGCACGCGCGTGGCGTGCATAGACCTCGCCGAACTCGGTGAGCTGCACCGCGCGGCCCGAGCGGTCGAACAGCTGCACGCCGAGCGTGTCCTCGAGTTGGCGGACCTGCTGCGACAGCGTCGGCTGCGACACGTGCAGCGCGTCGGCCGCGCGCGTGAAACTGCGCTGCTCGGCGACGGCCAGGAAATAGCGGATGTGGCGCAGTAGCATGGCGGCCGTTGTATTGGTTTTGCCAATGAAGACCATAACGATCCAGTCTTGGACGCTATGGCTCGATTCCCGCATCATACGCACATCCGTTCCGGCACATCGCACCTGCTTTCCGCACCGGAACGGCCCGCCCGGGCCCGCCTGCCTGCGCCCGCCGCACGACGATCCGCCGCCCGCCCGATCCGGGCCCGGCCGCGATCCGCCCGGCGCGCATCGGTTCACCGCCGATCCGTTGACGCCGGCCCCGATTTCCGTCACCCCGCGCAGCCGACGGCCCCGTGCCGCCGGCCGGCGCCGCTGTTTTTCGCGACCATGGAACCGCATCAAGACAACCATCCTCCCCTGACCCGCGGCATGACGCTGCTGTTCGCGTGCGCGTGCGGCATCGTCATCGGCAACATCTATTACGCGCAGCCGCTGCTCGCCGCGATCGCGCACAGCTTCGGCCGCGCGCCGACCGAACTCGGCTATCTCGTCACGCTGACGCAGCTCGGGTATGCGGCGAGCCTGCTGCTGATCGTCCCGCTCGGCGACGCGGTCAACCGCCACACGCTGATCGTGCGGCTGCTGATGCTCAACGTCGTCGCGCTGGCCGCGGTCACGTTCAGCACGAACTTCACGATGTTCGTCGTCGCGAACGTCGCGGTCGGCTTCGTCACCTGTTCGACGCAGCTGCTGGTGCCGTTCGCGGCGTCGCTCGCCGACGCGCGCTCGCGCGGCCGCGCGGTCGGCACCGTGATGAGCGGGCTGCTGCTCGGCATCCTGCTCGCGCGCGTCGCGGCCGGGGCGATCGCCGACGGGTTCGGCTGGCGGGCCGTGTACGGCATCGCCGCGGTGATGGTGCTCGCGCTGACGGCCGTGCTCGCCGTGAAGCTGCCGAAGGATCGCCGCGACGCACGCCTCGACTATGCGGCGCTGATGAAGTCGCTCGTCGCGCTGGTGCGCGCGCAACCGCTGATCGCGCTGCGCTCCGCCTACGGCGCGCTCGTGTTCGCATGCTTCAGCCTGCTGTGGACGGGCCTCACGTTCCTGCTGAGCCAGCCGCCGTACAGCTATTCCGAAGGGCAGATCGGCCTGTTCGGCGTCGTCGGCGCGGTGGGCGCGCTCGCGGCGACGTCGGCCGGCCGGCTGGTCGATCGCGGACACGGCAATGCGGCGACGGGCTTGTTCGCGGCGGCCGTGCTCGCGTCGTTCGCGCTGATCGCGACCGGCGCGCACTCGCTCGCGGCGCTGATCGCGGGCATCCTGCTGCTCGACGTCGGCGTGCAGGGCGTCCACATCTCGAACCAGATCGTGATCTATGCGCTGGCCGGCAACGCGCGCAGCCGCGTGACGACGATCTACCTGACGAGCTACTTCATCGGCGGCGCGCTCGGGTCGTTCGCGGCGAGCGTCGCGTACGGCATCGACGGCTGGCGCGGCGTGTGCATCGCGGGCGCGGCGCTCGCGGGCGTGCTGGTCGTGTTGTGGCTCGCGTCGCAGCGCGTCGGCGTGCGGCAGGTCACGCAGTAATTCAGCGAGGCGTTTTCTCGTCACCCTGAAAAAGGGCACGCCCCGCGAAGCGCGGGCGTGCCCTTTTCACGATCGCGTCGAGACAGTCGCGCGCTGGTGCGCGACCGTCTCGCAGACCGTCACGCAGCCTCGTCGACGAAATCGATCAGCACCTTCATCGCACGCTGCCGGTCGCCGGCCAGTTCGAACGCGAGGTTCGCGTCGCGCATCGGGAACACGCGCGTGACGGCCGGCCGCAGGTCGACGCGCCCCGCATTGATGAGCTGCACCGCGAGCGCGAATTCCGCGTGAAAGCGGAACGAACCGCAGATCGACAGCTCCTTCGCGACCACGACGTTCTGCGGCAGGCTGACGTCGCCGCCGAGCCCGAGCTGCACGACGACCCCGCGCGGACGCATCACGTCCAGCCCGTCGCGCAGCGCGCGCGCATTGCCCGAACACTCGATCATCACGTCGAACGTGCCCTTGTCGGCGCTGTAGCGCTCGACCCATCCGGCGTCGGCCGCCGCGTTGATCGTGCGGTCGGCGCCGAGCGCGCTCGCCACTTCCAGCGGCGCCTCGACGACGTCGGTCGCGACGATCTCCGCCGCGCCGTGCACGCGCGCCGCCGCGACCGCGAGCACGCCGATCGGCCCGCAGCCCGACACGAGCACGCGCTTGCCGATCAGCGGGCCCGCGCGCGACACCGCGTGCAGCCCGACCGCGAACGGTTCGGCGAGCGCCGCGAGCGACATCGGCACGTGATCGGCAACCTTCACGCACTGCACCGCGTCGCACACGAGCGCGTTGCGGAATGCGCCCTGCACGTGCGGCATCCGCATCGCGCTGCCGTAGAAGCGCATGTCGAGGCACTGGTTCGGCAGCCCTTCGAGGCAGTAGCGGCACGCACCGCACGGCCGGCTCGGATTGACCGCGACGCGATCGCCGACCTTCACCGACGTCACGTCCGGCGCGACTTCCGCGACCGTGCCGGCAACCTCGTGGCCGAGCACCATCGGCTGCTGCAGACGGATCGCACCGAAGCCGCCGTGCCGGAAGTAATGGAGATCGGAGCCGCAGATGCCGCCCATCGCGACCTCGACGCGCACCTGACCCGGGCCGATCTCGCCCGCGTCCTGCTCTTCCACCCGCAGGTCGTTCGGCCCGTGGATCACGACACACATGCAACGCATACGCATGACAGCCTCCTCAGACGACCGGCGTGACCAGCGGCGCGCCGGCGAAGTGCGCGGCAAGGTTGTCGCGCACCAGCCAGCCCATCGCCTGGCGCGTCTCGATCGTGCCGCTCGCATGGTGCGGCTGCAGCAGCACGTTCGGCAACGCGAGGAAACGCGGGTCGATGCGCGGCTCGTTCCAGAACACGTCGAGCGCCGCACCGGCGATCGCACCGCGTTCGAGCGCGTCGAGCAGCGCGGGTTCGTCGACGGTCGTGCCGCGCGACACGTTCACCAGATAGCCTTGCGGCCCGAGCGCGTCGAGCACGGCGGCGCCGACGAGGTGACGCGTCGCCGGGCCGCCCGCGAGCGTGACGATCAGCAGGTCGCACCAGCCGGCCAACTCGGCGAGGTCGCCGAAAAAGCGGTGCGGGCTGTCCGCGCGCGGCGCGACGTCGAAGTAGCCGAGCTCGACGTCGAAGCCCGACAGCCGGCGCGCAACCGTCGAGCCGATCCGGCCGAAGCCGACCACGCCGACGCGCTTGCCATACAGCCGCGTGACGAGCGGCATGTCGCCGTCGCGCCAGGCACCGGAACGCACGTACGCGTCGCCGGCGCCGATGCGGCGCATCATCGCGAGCGCGAGCCCGACACCGAGGTCGGCCACGTCGCCGGTCAGCACGTCGGGCGTGTTCGTCACGCGGATTCCGCGCGCGCGCGCGGCGGCCAGGTCGATCGCATCGGTGCCGACGCCGTAGCACGCGATGATCTCGAGTTTCGGCAGCGCGGCGATCAGCGCGGCATTCGCGCCGAGATCGCCGCGTGTCGCGATCGCGCGCACGCCGGCGCCGTGTTCGGCGAGGAACGCCGCGCGGTCGGGGGCTTCCCACAGCCGGTGGACGTCATAACCTGCCGACAGCCATGCGTCGTCCCACGGCTGGTAAGGGCCCGTCATCAGCAGTTCGGGCAGCTGGGTCGATTCGTGCGCCATCTGCGCTTGCTCCTGTCGAGGTAAGTGGAATACGAAGGCAGGCCGGGCCGCGTCAGCCGCCCTGCCCGTTCATGCGTGCCGCGCGAGCGCATCGGCGCCCGGGGCCTGCGCCACCTGCGCCGCGTCGAGCGGATCGTCGAGATCGCGGTTCAGCGTTTCGGGCATCCGCGAGGTCGTGAACAGCGTGATCAGCGTCAGCAGCACCAGATACGCGGCGATCGGCACCCAGGCGCGCACGCCGGCCGCGTGATCGCCGCCGTGCAGCGCGATCACGGTCGCGATGATCGTCGCGCCGACGAGCGGTGCGATCCCGCCCGCGAGCACGGCCGACACTTCGCGCGAGAACGACACGCCCATGTAGCGATGGCGCGCGCCGAACAGTTCGGGCAGCAGCGCGGCCTGCGCGCCGAGCATCCCCCAGTTCGCGAAGCCCTGCGCGACCGAGATCGCGATCACGCTCGCGACCACGTTCCCCTGGCTGAAGATCCACCACACCGGGAACGCGAGCGCGAGCTGCAGCCACGCGAACGTGCGATACACGCGCACGCGGCCGAAGCGGTCGCTGAGCCGGCCCGCCAGCGGCACCGTACATGCGCCGACGGTCGCCGCGCACACCAGCGCGAGCGCGCCGATCGGCCCCTTCATGCCGATCACGCCCGCGAGATAGCTGACGGCGAGCGCCTGGTAGATCGACGAGCCGCCGTTCTCGGCCATCCGCAGGCCGATGCCGATCAGCAGCGAGCGCTTCGAATGCTGCACGGCACTCTTCAGCGGATTCGCCGATACCTGCGCACGCTTCTCGAGCCGCACGAAGGTCGGCGACTCGTGCAGCCGCACGCGCATGTAGATCCCGACCGCGACGATCACCGCGCTGAACAGGAACGGCACACGCCAGCCCCAGCCGTCGGTGACGCGATCGAGGTTGGCGAGCAGCAGGAAATAGACCGCGGCCGCCAGCACCGTGCCGAGCTGGATGCCCAGGAACGGCAGCGACGCATAGAAGCCGCGCTTGCCGGGCGGCGCGTATTCGGTCATCAGCACCGCGGCGCCGGCCTGCTCGGCACCGGCACCGAGGCCCTGCAGGATGCGCAGCAGCACGAGCAGCCCGGGGGCCCAGTAGCCCGCCGTTTCGAAGGTCGGCAGTACGCCGATCAGCGTGCTCGCGACGCCCATCAGCAGCACCGTCGCCGTCAGCACGAACTTGCGGCCGATCCGGTCGCCGAGCACGCCGAACACGACCCCGCCGAGCGGGCGCACCGCAAAGCCGACGAAGTAGGTGCCGAAGCTCGCGATCAGCCGCATCTCGGCGGTCTGCGCGGGAAAGAACAGCGGCCCGAAAACCAGCGCCGATGCGAGCGTGTACAACGCGAAATCGTAGTATTCGAGCGCGCTGCCGAGCGAGCAGGTCCATGCCGCGCGGTTGAGCTGCTTCGTGTCGACGCCGCGGCGCTCGACGGTCTCGCCCGGCGCACCGGACCCTGCATCGTGCCGCGCGGGCGGCGGGGAAATGCGATCCATCGTTGTCTCCTGTCTCCTGCCTTCCGTTCCGGAACCCGGCCGCGTACCGCGACCGGGACATCGGCCCGCTCGTGCGGCGGGCTCTTCTGGGAATTCGGATGCCGGCCGCGACCGGCGCAACGGCGCTGCGCGCTTGGCGCGCTCGCGCCGCCGCTCAGACGGCGCTGGTCAGGCCGCCGTCGACGAACAGCGTCTGGCCGTTCACGAAATCGGACGCGGCCGATGCGAGGAAGATCGCCGCCCCGCACAGCTCGTCGACGCGCCCCCAGCGGCCGGCCGGCGTGCGCTTGCACAGCCAGTCGGAGAACGCGGCGTCGTCGACCAGCGCGCGGTTGAGTTCGGTTTCGAAATAGCCGGGCGCGAGGCCGTTCGCCTGGATGCCGTGGCGCGCCCAGTCGGCGCACATCCCTTTGGTCAGCATCCGCACCGCGCCCTTGGTCGCGGCATACGGTGCGATCGTCGGCCGCGCGAGCTCGCTCTGCACCGAGCAGATGTTGATGATCTTCCCGCGGCCGCGCGCGATCATGTGCCGCGCCACCGCCTGCGCGACGTTGAACACGCCGTCGAGGTTCACGCGCATCAGTGCCTGCCAGTCGTCGGGTTCGAATGCGTCGAGCGGCGCGCGGCGCTGGATGCCCGCGTTGTTCACGAGGATGTCGATCGCGCCGACGCGCGCCTCGAAATCGTCGATCGCCGCACGCACCTGCGCGTGCTCGGCGACGTCGAATACCGCGTAGTCGGCCGTGAAGCCTTCCTCGCGCAGATGCCGCACGAGCGTCGCGGCCTTCTCCTCATTGCGATCGTTGATGACGATCGCCGCGCCGGCTTCGGCCAGCCCGCGGGCGAGCGTCAGCCCGATCCCGCGTCCGGAACCGGTAATCAGTGCGCGGCGGCCGTCGAGGCGGAACCGTTCGAGCGCGTGGGTCATGCGTGTCTCCTCGTGCCAGTCGAGCCGGCGGCCCATCGCGGCCGGTCTCGCGTTGACGGTATCTTCGGCCGCCGGCCGGGCACTGCGCCAATGGTCTTTTTTGATCCGGTTATCATGAAATCTGATTACCGCCCACGCCTGCCCGCCGCCCATGGAACTCAAGCAATTGCGCGCCTTCGTCACGCTCGCGGAAGAACTGCATTTCGGGCGCGCCGCGCAGCGCCTGTTCATCGTGCAGCCCGCGCTGAGCATGCAGATCAAGGCGCTCGAGGAAGAACTCGGCGCGCGCCTGTTCGAGCGCGACCGGCACAAGGTCGAACTGAGCGAGACGGGGCGTGTGTTCCTGCCCGAGGCACGCGCCACGCTGCAGCAGGCCGCGCGCGCGGAACAGATGGCGCGGCTGTCGAGCCGCGGCGAGATCGGCACGCTGCGGATCGCGTTCGTGTCGTCGGTGCTGCCCGCGCTGCTGCCGGCCGTGCTGCGCACGATGCGCGAGCGCTATCCGCTGATCACGCTCGAACTGAAGGACATGCCGACGCCCGACCAGGTCGCCGCGCTGCGCGACCGGCGGATCGATTTCGGGATGATCCGGCTGCCGGCCGCGTATGCGGGCATCGACACGCGCGTGGTGCTCGAGGAAGGCTTCGTCGTCGCGCTGCCGCTCGACCATCCGCTCGCCGCGCACGACGCCATCCCGCCGGCCGCGCTGCGCGGCCAGCCCGCGTTCGTGCTCGCGCGCCGCTACGCGCCGGGCTTTCACGACGACATGCTGCTCGCGCTGAGCCGCGCGGGCACGACGCTCGAGATCGCGCAGGAGTTCGGGGAGTTCACGACGATGCTCGCGCTCGTCGCGGCGGGGATGGGAATCGGGCTGATGCCGGCGGAGGCTGCCAGCGCGCTGCCGCCGAACGTGCTCGCGCGGCCGCTCGACCTGGCCGGGCACCGTACCGGTATCGGCCTCGCGTGGACCGATCTCGACAGCCCGCTGAAGCGCGCGTTCGTCGACGCGCTCGAACACGTGACGGCGAACGCCGGGCAATAAAAAACCCGGCCGGAAAACCGGGCCGGGCTCGTTCGCCACGCCGGCCGCCTTGCGGCGGCCGCGCAACGTGCGGGATTACTTCGCGTTCGCGAATGCGACAGCCGTATCCAGCATGCGGTTCGAGAAACCCCACTCGTTGTCGTACCAGCTCGACACCTTCACGAGGCGGCCCGACACCTTGGTCAGCGTTGCGTCGAACGTCGACGAAGCCGGGTTGTGGTTGAAGTCGATCGACACCAGCGGTGCGTCGTTGTAGCCGAGGATGCCCTTCAGCGCGCCTTCCGATGCTTCCTTCATGATCGCGTTGACTTCCTCGACCGTCGTGTCGCGCTTCGCGATGAACGACAGGTCGACGATCGACACGTTGATCGTCGGGACGCGGATCGCGTAACCGTCGAGCTTGCCGTTCAGTTCCGGCAGCACGAGGCCGACGGCCGAAGCCGCGCCCGTCTTCGTCGGGATCTGGCTGTGGGTAGCCGAACGCGCGCGGCGCAGGTCTTCGTGATAGACGTCCGTCAGCACCTGGTCGTTGGTGTAAGCGTGGATCGTCGTCATCAGGCCGGTTTCGAGGCCGATCTTGTCGTTCAGCGGCTTGACGAGCGGCGCGAGGCAGTTCGTCGTGCACGATGCGTTCGAGATGACGGTGTGCTCGGCCTTCAGCACGTCGTGGTTCACGCCGTAGACGATCGTCGCGTCGACGTCCTTGCCGCCCGGTGCCGAGATGATGACCTTCTTCGCGCCGCCCTTCAGGTGCGCGCTCGCCTTTTCCTTCGTCGTGAAGAAGCCCGTGCATTCCATCACGACGTCGACGCCCAGCTCGCCCCACGGCAGTTCTGCCGGGTTGCGGTTCGCCAGCACGCGGATCTTGTCGCCGTTCACGACGAGGTAATCGCCGTCGACCGACACTTCGCCCGGGAACTTGCCGTGCGCGGTGTCGTACTGGGTCAGGTGCGCGTTGGTCTTCGCATCGCCCAGGTCGTTGATCGCGACGATCTCGAGATCGTGCTTCTTGCCGTTTTCATAGAACGCGCGCAGCGTGTTGCGGCCGATACGGCCGTAGCCGTTGATTGCGACGCGAATCGTCATGGTCTATCTCCTGATGGCTGAAAAAATTCGTTTCGTGCAGCTTCACGTGCGACGCGCGCGAGGGGTGGCGCGCGTCGCGTATGTCTTTAGGCCAGCACGGCCTTGGCGGTCTCGACGACGTGCTCGACGGTGAAGCCGAAGTACTTGAACAGTACGCCGGCCGGTGCCGATTCGCCGAACGTGTCGATCCCGACGACGCCGCCTTCGAGGCCGACGTACTTGTGCCAGAACGACGTCACGCCCGCTTCGATCGCGACACGGCGCACGCCGTGCGGCAGCACGCGTTCACGGTATTCGGCGTCCTGGCGGTCGAACACGTTGGTCGACGGCATCGACACGACGCGTGCCGCGATGCCTTGCTGCGCGAGCGGCTCGACGGCCTTCATCGCGAGCTCGACTTCCGAGCCCGTCGCGATCAGGATGATCTTGCGCGCGACGATCTCTTCGTCCCAGTCCTTCAGCACGTAGCCGCCCTTCTCGATGTTCGCGATCTGCGCATCGGTACGCGGGTTGAATGCCAGGTTCTGGCGGCTGAAGATCAGGCTCGACGGACGGTCGGCGGCGACCGCGTGGGTCCACGCGACGGCCGTCTCGACCGTGTCGGCCGGACGCCACACGTCGTGGTTCGGGATCAGGCGCAGGCTCGACACGTGCTCGATCGACTGGTGCGTCGGGCCGTCTTCGCCGAGGCCGATCGAATCGTGCGTGAACACGAAGATCGACGGCACCTTCATCAGCGCGGCCACGCGCAGCGCGTTGCGGCTGTAGTCGGAGAACGTCAGGAACGTGCCGCCGAACGGCTTGTGGCCGCCATGCAGCGCGAGGCCGTTGATCGCGGCGCTCATGCCGAATTCGCGCACGCCGTAGTTGATGTGGTTGCCCAGCACGACGCCCGGGCCTTCCGGATTCGCGCGGACGGCCTTCGACGCCTTCCAGTTGGTCAGGTTCGAGCCGGTCAGGTCGGCCGAGCCGCCGAGCAGCTCCGGCAGCGCGGCAGCCAGCCCTTCGATCGCCTGCTGCGACGCCTTGCGGGTCGCGACCGTCTCGGCGCGCTCGTTCGCGCCGGCGATGATCGCCGCGGCCTTTTCAGCCCAGTCGGCCGGCAGCTTGTTGGCCATCCGGCGCTCGAATTCGGCGGCTTCTGCCGGGAACTTCGCGCGATAGGCGGCGAACGTCGCGTCCCATTCGGTTTCGGCGCGCTTGCCGGCTTCCTTCGCATCCCATGCCGCGTAGACTTCCTGCGGGATCACGAACGGCTCCCACTTCCAGCCGAGCGCTTCGCGCGTCTTCGCGATTTCTTCCGCGCCGAGCGCCGCGCCGTGCACGTCGTGGCCGCCGGCCTTGGTCGCCGCGCCCTGGCCGATCACCGTCTTGCAGCAGATCAGCGTCGGCTTGTCCGACAGCTTCGCCTTCGCGATGGCCGCGTCGACCGCGTCGACGTCATGGCCGTTCACGTTCGGGATCACGTTCCAGCCGTAGGCTTCGAAGCGCTTCGGGGTGTCGTCGTGGAACCAGTTCACGACGTCGCCGTCGATCGAGATGCCGTTGTCGTCGTACAGCGCGATCAGCTTGTTCAGCTTCAGCGTGCCGGCGAGCGAGCAGGCTTCGTGCGAGATGCCTTCCATCAGGCAGCCGTCGCCGAGGAACACGTACGTGTGGTGATCGACGATCTTCGCGCCGTCACGGTTGAACTCGTCGGCCATCAGCGCTTCGCCGAGCGCCATGCCGACCGCGTTCGCGAGACCCTGGCCGAGCGGGCCGGTGGTCGTCTCGACGCCCGGCGTGATGCCGTATTCCGGGTGGCCCGGCGTCTTCGAGTGCAGCTGGCGGAAGTTCTTCAGCTCTTCGATCGGCAGGTCGTAGCCGGTCAGGTGCAGCAGCGAGTACAGCAGCATCGAGCCATGGCCGTTCGACAGCACGAAGCGGTCGCGGTCGGCCCAGTGCGGGTTCGTCGGGTTGTGCTTCAGGTGGCGCGACCAGAGCGCGACGCCGATTTCGGCCATGCCCATCGGCATGCCGGGGTGGCCGGAGTTCGCTTGCTGGACGGCGTCCATCGCGAGCGCGCGGATCGCGTTGGCCATCAGGGTGGTAGAGGCGGGAGACGAAGTCGTCATGTCGAGTCCGGAGAACGAGTCGAGGAAACGGGGCACGGCGGCATCCGGAAGCTCGGGCGTCGATCGTTCCCGGCGCGCGGTGCGGCGCCTGACGGACGCGAAGCGGACGGAGCCTACGGACGAGGCTGCAAAGCTCGTCATTTTAACAGATGGCCTGACATTTCCCTTGTCGGCGCGTAGTGTTCCGGCACGGTTTTCCGTCAAACCGCCCGCCTCCTATAATTCAGACGTCGGAACTCCCTGCCCTGGCGGCCCGCCCGTGAGCACGACCCTTCTTTTTCATCCCACGCCCGACGCCACGTACGGCTTCCCGAACGCCCGTCGGCTCGCGCACGTCGCGTCGCCGCACCAGCAGATCGAAGTCTGGGAAACGCCGCAGCTCGGCCGCCTGTTTACGCTGGACGGCCGGCCGATGACGTCGGTCGGCGACGAATACGTGTACCACGAGTGCATGACGCACCCGGCCGCGCTCGCGCATCCGTGCCCGAGGAAGGCGCTCGTGCTAGGCGGCGGCGACGGCGGCGCCGCGCGCCAGTTGCTCAAGCACGCATGCATCGAGCGGATCGTCGTCGCAGAGCTCGACGACGAAGTGGTCGGCATGGCGCGCCGTTATCTCGACGACGTGCACCAGGGCGCGCTCGACGACCCGCGCGTCGAGGTCGTGATCGGCGACGCCGCGCATTTCGTCACGTCGACCGTCGAGCACTTCGATCTCGTCGTGTTCGACCTCACGCCGCCCGATTCGCCGGCGGCCGGCCTCTACACGCGCGAGTTCTACGCGCGGCTCAAGCGGATCCTGACGCCGCGCGGCGCGATCTCGATGCACCTCGGCTCGCCGGTGTTCCACGCGGCGCGCATCGCCGCGCTGCTCGACGACCTGCGCGCGAGCTTCTTGGTCGTCGATCCGTTGTCCGCGCACGTGCCGCTATACGGCTCGCAGTGGCTGATGGCGATCGCAAGCGACACGCTCGATGCGGCCGCGCTGTTCGCGCACGACGTCGACGAACGGCTCGCCGCCCGCCGCGTCCAGGGTTTGCGCTACTACGACGCCCGGCTGCATGCGTCCCTCTTTGCCCTGCCGCGCGCGCTGCGCGATACACTGGGCGTTCGCCGCTGAGCGTCGGCGCGGCCGCCTCGCTTTCCCGTCGGGTCTTCGCAAAATGCGTGACGTACAGCACCGGGGCGAGTCGCCCCGGACGCCGCGCCGCCCCCTGAACGAACGCCGAAGCATGGAATCAGCGCAAGCGCCGAAGCGCCCACACAGGAGATTTTCATGACCGATCCACGTCCGGCCAACGTGCCTTGGTTGACACCCTACCTGGCCGTACGCAACGCGCGCGCGGCCATCGATTTCTTCAAGGCCGCATTCGGCTTCGAGCTGCGCGACGTGCACGACGAGGACGGCGCGATCATGCACGTCGAGATGGCCTACCGCGGCCAGCTGATCGTGATGTTCGCGCCCGAGGGTGCGTTCGGCTCGACCGCGCTCACGCCAAAGAGCGCGAACGCCACCGCGCCGCAGTCGTTCTACCTGTATGTCGACGACGTCGACGCCACCTGGCAGCGCGCGCTCGACGCGGGCGCGAAATCGCTGAGCCCGCCGCAGGATCAGTTCTGGGGCGACCGGTTCGCGCAGATCGAGGATCTCGACGGCTACCGATGGGCGCTCGGGCGCCGTCTCGACGCATGACCCCAACCGCTACACGCATGAACGAAGCCACCACCACCGCGGCCGTGCCGCGCTTTTTCGTCGACGCGGCACTGCGCGCCGACTCCACGCTCGCGTTGCCGGCCGATGTCGCGCGCCACGCGCAGGTGCTGCGCCTGCAGCCCGGCGACGTGCTCGCGCTGTTCGACGGCACGGGCGGCCAGTACCGCGCGCGGCTCGTCGAGATCGACAAGCGCAGCGCGCTCGCACAGATCGACACGTTCGAGCCGGCCGAAGCCGAGCCGCCTTATCGCGTGACACTCGCGCAAGGCATCGCCGGCGGCGACAAGATGGACTGGGTGATCGAGAAAGCCGTCGAGCTCGGCGTTGCCGCGGTCGTGCCGCTGTCGACCGCGCGCGGCGTCGTGAAGCTCGCCGGCGAGCGCGCGGACAAGCGTGTCGCGCACTGGCGCGGCGTCGTGCGCGCGTCGTGCGAACAATGCGGGCGCAACCGCCTGCCCGACGTCGCGCAGGTCACCGGCTTCAACGCGTGGCTCGATACGCTGCCGGCCGCGCCGACCGACGGCGAACTGCGGCTGCTGCTGTCGCCGCGCGCGAGCATCCCGTTCGCGTCGCTGCCCGACGCGCCGCCTGCGGCAACCGTCACGCTGCTGATCGGGCCGGAAGGCGGGCTGTCGCCGGACGAGGAAAACGCGGCCCGCGCACGCGGGTTCACCGCGCTGTCGCTCGGGCCCCGCGTGCTGCGCACCGAGACGGCCGGTGCGGCGGTGCTCGCGGCGCTCGCGGCGCGCTGGGGCGGGTGGTGATGGCGATGCGCGGCCGGGCACGCGCCGCGGCATGACGACGGCGCACGGCGACGCGGGTCAGCGCGCCACGCTCAACGGCTCGATATCGATGACGGGCGAAGTCTTGAGCGCCGACGCCAGCGCGTCGAGGTTGTCCGCGTCGAGCGCGAGCGCCGGCCCAGTGATCCGCAGCGTCCGGGCCGGCGGTGTCGCCCGGATCGCCTTGAGCAGCGGGCCGCGATAGCGCAGGTTCATCATCATCTGTACCGCCGGCACGATGCCGATCGGCCGGCCGTCATGCTGGAACGTGGCCGCGTCCACCGTGTCGTTCCAGCCCTGGATGAAGCCGCCGGCGTCGATCCGCGTGTTCAGGTCGATCCATTGCTGCTTCTTCGCGTCCGCGCTGTCGTCCGACGCCCGCAGCGCGTCGGCCGCGCGGCTCACGTCGGCATCGTGCTTCGCGCGCCATGCCATGTAGCCAAGCGCGAACACCATGTTGTCCGGCAGGATGTCGTCGGCCTCCACGACGTCGAACAGGCGCCGCGGCGCCTGGTTCGCGACGAACGCCGGCGTCAGGATCCACACGCTCCCGTTGCGCAACGCGCCGGTCGTCCTGCCGAGCGCGGGCTCGCCGCTGTCGACCGCGATGCGCGTCAGCAGGCCGGCCTCGACCAGCTCGTCCAGTTGCGCTGCCAGCGCCGGCGACGCGTGAATCGCGCGGGCCACCGCAGCATACTGGTCTGGCGTCGAGCGCGTGCGCAGATCGGCGAGCAGCCGCTCGACGGCCGCGTGCGCCGCCGGCGAACCCGGCAACGAGGCCGGTTCGGCGGCGCTCGCCCCCGCCACGGCCGCGCCGGACACCGCAACAACCACCGCGGCAACCCGCATCCCTCGTGTGAGGATCCTCATCGTTCACTCCCCGTTCGAATGCGCGGCACGCCGGCCATGTGCGGCGGCCGCGATCAAGCCGCTTACTTGCCGGCTTCGCCGCCCGCCGAGCCGATCGGATCCAGCAGTGCGTCGACCAGCGGCGACAGCACGTCACCCGGAGAGCCCGTGAGCCAGCCCTTCTCGTTCGTGCCGTAGAGATCGACCTGCCCCGTCACGGTGCGGTCCATCGGCGCCTCGTCGTAGACGTGCGCCATGCCGGAGAAAAACTCGGCGAGGAAGGCCGTCCGGGCCTTGTCGGTCTTCAGGCGCGGGTTGCCCAGCTTCTCCTTCAGCGCCTTCACGCCGGGCCCCACGTCCACGACACGGCACGAAAAATCGACCGTCGCGATGGATTCGCCCTCCACATACTCGTTCGGCTTCTGCGTCGAACCGGTCGCCTTGCATTCGGAACGGGCCAGCACATGCTGATACGACGTGATCGACGCGCTGACCGGTGCGCGCAACGCCGCGCGAGACCTGGCCGGCATCTTCGACAGCAGCGCGGCGATCATGTTGTCGCGCATCGTGTCGCCGAGCTTCGGGATGGCCGCGACGTCGAGCGCGTCCTTGCCTTTGAAGCGCGTGCGCATTGCATCGTTGAACTGCACCGCCTTGGCGACGTCGCCGTTGACGAAGGTACCGAGATACAGATCGGTGGTCTGCTCGGGCGTCAGCACCGCCGCGTGCGCGGCACCGGCCGCGACGAACGCGGACAGCACGGCCGCCCGCGCGGCCTGGAACCGCGGACAGCACGGCCGCCCGCGCGGCCTGGAACAACGGAAAACGCGCGCCGCGGCGCGCATGAAGGGTAACGTTCATCGGTCGGGTCATGTCGGTGTCGAATCGATCGGGCTGGCGCGGCGGCCTCATTGCTGGCTGGCGGCGATCGCCGCGACGACCGGGCCGGACAGCGCGTCGACGACGGGCTTCAGCAGGCTTTCGGGGCTGTCGGTCGTCCAGCCCTTGCTGTCCGAACCCACCATCTCCACCTGCCCCGTGATGCGCCGGCTGACCGGTGCGTCGTTGAACGCGCGCGCCAGGCCCGTGTATATCGTTTTGGCCGCCGCGAAGCGCTGCGGGTCGGTTTTCGCGCTCGCGCGCGCTTTCATGGCCTCGTCTCCCGGCGGTGTGACGTCGGCCACCTTGCACTCGAAACTGACCGTGACACGGTCCTGCCCATTCCCGCCTGCGCCCGGCGTGCGCTTTACACCGGTGGCGTTGCATTGCGAGCGCCGCAACGCGCCCGTGTACGCGACCACCATCGAGTCGAGCGACGGCGCCAGCGCCTCGCGCCCGGATTCCGACAGCATCGCCATCACCTGTCCGAGCATCTGTTCACGCATGTCGCCGTACATGTCGGCCGGCAACAACATGTTCCGGGCATCCTTCGGATCGGCGCTCGCACGCACCGAGTCGTTGAATTGCTCGACCTTGGCCGCGTCGTTGTTGACGATGGCGCCCAGATAAATGTCGACGGTCTGTTCGGGTGTGAGTGGCGCGGCCTGCGCGGCCAGCGGGATGCCGAGCGACAGGGCGCACGCGGCCAGCGCGTGCACGAGCGGACGGCGCGCACGGGCGGGCGCCGCGAATCGGGTAGCGGTCATGGGAAACGGCCCTCTCTCGAATGATTGGTGTTGTGCGCCCGGCCGCGGCGGCCGCCGCGGCCGGGCCGATCGATTGTCGCGGAAAAAAGTGCGCGATGAAAGGTCTTTGTCGGGCCGGACGCCGCCCACGCATCACGCGCGGACGCAAAAAAGCCCGCTCGAAGCGGGCTTTTGACGGAGGTTCGCCGGATCGGCCGTTGGCCGCCCCGTGCTTACGCGAACGAGTAGAACACGCGGAACGCGACCTTGCGCTCGGCCCAGAACTCGGCCGCCTCGCGGAACACGTCGAGCAGCGTCTCGCGCCCTTCCTTGTCGAATTTCTGCGCGATCGGCAGCCCTTCGAGGACGATCACGAAACCGGGCTGCGCGCCGGCCTTCGCGACGAGGTCGGTCAGGCAGTCGTACAGCGCGTCGTAGTTCTTCCCGAAATGCTTCGGGAACAGGAACGACGTCGCGATCGTTTCCATCACTTCCTGCTTCGACTGCGCGGCGCCGCAATACGCATACAGGAAATGCTGGCCGAGCCGGCCGGCTTCGTCGGCAAGATCCTGCACGCGGAACGCGCGGATCGACTGCACGAGATTGGGTCGCACGGTCGTGAAAAGGCTCATAGGCTCCTCGTTCGATGAAAGCCCGGGCTCGGCTTCCTGTTGCTCCGGCGTGCCGCCGGCCTGCGCCGCCGCGTGCAGTTGAATCACGCGCTGAAACAGATTGCCGTCGCCGGCTGCGAACAGTTCCGCCGCCGCCGTTTCGTGCGCGTAGATGGAGTCGCTCATGCCATTCGTCCCGAAGTCATTCAACAATACGTTTAAAACTGTTGTAGTGGTCGCCCGTGTAATAACAGTTGTCGATCCGGCGCAACGGCCCGCCACAGACGATCCGGCGCGCGCCGCGATTGCGGGCACGCGGCGTCGGTACCGTGTACTCATGGTAGTAGCCGCGCTTCGCTTTTGGCAGGATCCGCTCGCGGTTGCCAAACACGACGCCGTCTTTCTCGTACGGATAGGGGCCGCCAGCGCCGATCAGGCCCAGCGTGGTCACGGCCTCGCGCGGAAGACTGGCGGTCGGGATCGTATCGAGCCCGCTCGCCGCGACGTCGGCCGCAACGGCCTCCCGTGCGTAAGCGGCGGAAACCAGACTGCCCGTCGGCGTGCCGACGATACCCATCGCGAACATCGCGAAGACGGACGCGAGCGCGCCGTTGCGGAGCCACTTGCGTGCCATGAACCAGGGTTCCCGCTGTTAAATCAAGTAGTTGACGACCAACAAAGGCGTTAGCGTAGCGTTATTGGCCGCGCGAATCAATGTCCGTTTGGGAATCGAAAGCATCGCGATGCCCGGAACGGCGCATTTTTTACCGAAATTACACTACATTTATCTTGCACGGGATAAAATAAAGGCGGCATCGCTCGTATGGCAAGACCTGCCTCCTTGCCGCGCTCGCTACCAGGAGTGGAGGGATGCTGCTGTTGCCTTGAGGGAAGCGCGTTTGCGCCCTGCCCGCGGCGTGCCCTTTGCGGGCACGCCTCTTTTTGCTTTTGTTTACAATTTCGCCCGACGCGCCACGCCGGTTCGACCGGCCTGGCGCGTTCGTTTTGGCTCAGCGCGTGGCGTTCACGTCGGCGACCAGCAGCGCCGCCATGTTGACGATGCGGCGAACGGTCGCCGATTCGGTCAGCACGTGCACCGGCTGCGCGGCACCCAGCAGGATCGGCCCGATCGCGATGTTGTTGCCCGCAGCCGTCTTCAGCAGGTTGTACGCGATGTTCGCGGCGTCGATGTTCGGCAGGATCAGCAGGTTCGCTTCGCCTTCCAGCGTCGATTCCGGCAGGATTTCCTTGCGCAGCGCCGCGTCGAGCGCGACGTCGCCGTGCATCTCGCCGTCGACCTTCAGCTCCGGCGCATGTTCCTGCAGGATCGCGAGCGTATCGCGCATCTTCTTCGCCGAAGGTGCGTTGCTCGTGCCGAAATTCGAGTGCGACACCAGCGCGACCTTCGGCTCGATGCCGAAGCGGCGCACTTCTTCCGCGGCCATGATCGTGATCTCGGCCAGTTCCTCCGGGGTCGGATCGACGTTCACGTGCGTGTCGACGAGGAAGATCTGGCGGCCCGGCAGCACGAGGCCGTTCATCGCCGCGTACACGCTGCAGCCCGGGCGCTTGCCGATCACCTGGTCGATGAAGTGCAGGTGGCGGTGCGTGGTGCTGATCGTGCCGCAGATCATCCCGTCCGCTTCGCCCTTCTTCACCAGCATCGAGCCGATCAGCGTGGTGCGGCGGCGCATCTCGACGCGCGCGAGCTGCTCGCTGATGCCCTTGCGCGCCATCATCTTGTAGTACGTCTGCCAGAAGTCGCGGTAACGCTCGTCGTGCTCGGTGTTGACGACCGTGAAATCGGTGCCCGGCGTCAGGCGCAGGCCATAGCGCTGGATACGGTGCTCGATCACCGACGGGCGGCCGATCAGGATCGGCTTCGCGAGTTTTTCGTCGACGATGATCTGAACGGCACGCAACACGCGCTCTTCTTCGCCTTCCGCGAATACAACGCGCTTCTTCTCTTCCGGCGCGGCGCGCGCGATCTGGAAGATCGGCTTCATCGTCGTGCCGCTGTGGTACACGAACTGCTGCAGGTGCTGCTTGTACGCGTCCATGTCCTCGATCGGGCGCGTCGCGACGCCGCCGTCCATCGCGGCCTGCGCGACGGCCGGCGCGATCTTCACGATCAGGCGCGGATCGAACGGCTTCGGAATCAGGTATTCGGGCCCGAACGACAGATCCTGGATGCCGTATGCGGTCGCGACGATGTCGCTCTGCTCGTGCTGCGCGAGCTCGGCGATCGCGTTGACGGCCGCGATCTCCATTTCACGCGTGATCGTCGTCGCGCCGACGTCGAGTGCGCCACGGAAGATGAACGGGAAGCACAGGACGTTGTTGACCTGGTTCGGGTAGTCGGTGCGGCCGGTCGCGAGAATCGCGTCGGGGCGCACTTCGAGCGCCGCTTCCGGCAGGATTTCCGGCGTCGGGTTCGCGAGCGCGAGGATCAGCGGGCGCTCGGCCATGCCCTTCACCATCTCCGGCTTCAGCACGCCGGCGGCCGACAGGCCGAGGAAGATGTCCGCGCCGTCGATCACTTCGGCCAGCGTCCGGGCGTCCGTTTCGCGGGCGAAACGCTCCTTGTCCGGGTCCATCAGCTCGGTGCGGCCCTTGTAGACGACACCGGCCAGGTCGGTCACCGTGATGTTCTCGAGCGGCAGGCCGATGTCGACCAGCAGGTCGAGACACGCGAGCGCGGCCGCGCCCGCGCCGGACGCGACGAGCTTGACCTTCTTGATGTCCTTGCCGACGACCTTCAGCCCGTTCGTGACGGCAGCGGCCACGACGATCGCGGTGCCGTGCTGGTCGTCGTGGAACACCGGGATCTTCATCCGCTTGCGCGCTTCGCGCTCGACGATGAAACAGTCAGGCGCCTTGATGTCTTCCAGGTTGATCCCGCCGAAGGTGGGCTCCAGCGCGGCGATCACGTCGACGAGCTTGTGCGGATCCGACTCGTTCAGCTCGATGTCGAACACGTCGATGCCCGCGAACTTCTTGAACAGCACCGCCTTGCCTTCCATCACCGGCTTCGACGCGAGCGGCCCGATGTTGCCGAGACCGAGCACCGCCGTGCCGTTCGTGACGACGCCGACCAGGTTGCTGCGCGCGGTGAAGCGTGCCGCGTTGAGCGGATTCTCGACGATCTCCTCGCACGCGTACGCCACACCCGGCGAGTACGCGAGCGCGAGGTCGCGCTGGTTGATCATCTGCTTGGTCGGGGCGATCGCGATCTTCCCGGGGGTCGGGAATTCGTGATAGTCGAGGGCGGCTTCGCGGAGCTTGGCTTTGGAGGAGGATTGGGTGGACATGTGTCTCGTGACGGGCGGATTAGAATAACTGTTCGACGGCATTGTAGCGCCAATCATCGGCCGCCAGACCGGCGATTCGGGTGCAACAGCCGCGACAAAAATGGTCCGGATGGTGCAGAAGCGCCGCCGTTCGCCTCGTACAATGCCGTTCCTTCAACCGTTCCGGATCGCCCGCCGTGCCAGCCGCCCTCTCCGAGTTTTCACTGATCGAACGCTTCTTCACGCGCCGCGCCGCGCAGGGCGCGCGCGCGTCGACGCTCGGTATCGGCGACGATTGCGCGCTGATCACGCCTCGATCCGGGAAATTGCTGGCCATTTCGACGGACATGCTGGTGGAAGGCCGCCACTTCTTTCCCGATGTCGCGCCCGACGCCCTCGGCCACAAGACGCTCGCGGTCAACCTGTCCGACCTCGCGGCGATGGGCGCCGAACCGCGTGCCTTCACGCTCGCGTGCGCGCTGCCGCGTGCCGACGCGGCGTGGCTGGAAGCATTCAGCAACGGGCTGTTCGCGCTCGCCGAGCGCTACGGCTGCGAGCTGATCGGCGGCGACACCACGAGCGGCCCGCTGAACCTGTGCGTCACCGTATTCGGCGAAGTCGCGCCCGACGCCGCACTGCGGCGCGATGCCGCGCGCGACGGCGACGACGTCTGGGTGTCCGGCACGCTCGGCGATGCGCGCGCCGGCCTCGGCGTCGCGCGCGGCGAATGGGCAGCCGGCGCGGCCGAAGCCGCTGCGTTCCGGCGTGCGCTCGAGCGCCCCGAGCCGCGCATCGCGCTCGGCCTGGCGCTCGCGGGCGTCGCAAACGCGGCGCTCGACATCTCGGACGGCCTCGCCGGCGACCTGCAGCACATCCTTTCCCGCTCGCACGTGTGCGCCGAGATCGATGCCGACGCGGTGCCGCGCTCGGCCGCGCTCGCGACGCTGCCGCCCGACGTGCAGCGACGCTGCACGCTGGCCGGCGGCGACGACTACGAACTGTGCTTCACCGCGCCGGCGACGGCCCGCGCGGCGGTCGAAGCGGCCGGCCTGACGGCCGGCGTGCCGGTCACGCGAATCGGTACAATACGCGCGTTGTCCGCGCCGTCGGAACAGCCCGCGATCGCGTGGCGCGACGCCGCCGGCGCGCCCCTCGCCCTCACGTTGCACGGCTTCGACCACTTCCATGCAGACTGACCCGACGCCCGCGCACGCCGCGGCCGAGCCCGGCGCCGCACCTGACGGACACGCACCGCAGCGCGCGACCGCGCGCTTCATGCTGTCGCACCCCGCGCACCTCGTGTCGCTCGGCTTCGGCAGCGGGCTCGCGCCGCTCATGCCCGGCACGTTCGGCTCGCTGTTCGGCTGGCTCACGTTCGTCGTGCTCAACCGCTACCTGACGGTGCCCGAATGGTGGGCGCTGATCGCGGTCGGCTTCGTGGCGGGCACGTGGCTCACCGGTTTCACCGCGAGAAAGATGGGCAGGTCCGATCCGGGCGCCGTCGTCTGGGACGAAATCGTCGCGATCTGGCTCGTGATGCTGTTCGTCACGCCCGCGACCTTCATCGGCCAGTTATGGGCGTTCGTCGCGTTCCGCATCTTCGACATGCTCAAGCCGCCGCCGATCCGCTATTTCGAGCGCCGCCTGAAAGGCGGCCTCGGCATCATGGTCGACGACCTGGTCGCAGCGTTCATGACGCTGCTCGTGATCGCCCTGTGGCGCTCCGTCGTCGGCTGACCGATTTCCCGACTCCCGTTTCCCGACGCGCATGCCAACCGATTCCGTCGTCCACCAGCTTGCGATCCGCGCAGGCAACAAGCTGCGTGACGAGCACCTGACGCTCGCCACCGCCGAATCCTGCACCGGCGGCATGATCGCAACCGCGATCACCGACATCTCCGGCAGCAGCCAGTGGTTCGAGCGCGGCTTCGTCACGTACTCGAACCAGGCCAAGATCGACATGATCGGCGTGCCCCCCGACCTGATCGACAAGCACGGCGCCGTCAGCGAGCCCGTCGCGCGCGCGATGGCCGAAGGCGCGCTGCGCAACAGCCGCGCGCAGGTCGCGCTGTCCGTCACCGGCATCGCGGGCCCGGCCGGCGGCAGCGAGAAGAAACCGGTCGGCACCGTGTCGTTCGGCTGGAGCAACCGGCTGCATACCGACGTCGAGACGCTCGTGTTCAAGGGCGACCGCGATCAGATCCGCACGCAGGCGGCCGCGCATGCCCTGCGCGGGCTGCTGAAGCTGCTCGACGAGCGCGAGGGCTGACCGGGCCGGGGTGCCCGCCGCGCCCCGGCCGGCCCGCTTACTGGATCGCGTCGGGCTTCACGACGATCCAGTTCTTGTCCGCCGTGACCGGCAGGCCGAGCGACTTCTGCCGCGCGGCCGATTCATCCGACCACGCGCGGATCTGCGCCATCTGCTTGTCCTTCTTGTTCACCCACACGCGCACGCCGCCGCGCGCGACGTCGGTCGCGTTCAGCAGCATGTAGCCGTCGGATGTCGGCGTGTCGCCCGCGACGAGCACCGGCTTCTTCCACTGGTCGATCCAGCCGACGATCGAGCCGAGCTTGCCTTCGTACCACGTCATCGGGTTCATCAGGAACGGCGTGATCACGAGGCTGCGGTTCGCGGCCTCGTCGTACTTGCCGGCCTTGATCTGCAACCGGGACGTCGTCAGCGCGCCGGTCGCCGGGTTGCGCAGCAGCGTCGTCACGCCGATCACGTTCTGCGGCTTCACGTTGTAGCCGTACTTCGGGTCGGACAGCACGAGCCGCGCGAGCTCCTCGTGCGCGGCCGTCATCACGTAGACCTCGATCCCGTTCTCGCGCAGCGCGTTGTACAGCTCCTGCATCCCGCGGAAGAAGCGCGGCGGGTTCACCGTGCCGTCGGCCACCTTGTCGCCCTGCCAGTAGCGGATCGGGATCGGCTTGCCGTCGGCGAGCATCGCGTCGACGTGGCGCTTCAGGTCGGCCAGCGACTGCCCGGCGAACGCCTGCGCGATCCACGGGTAGCAGACCAGGTCGTCGATCTCGCAGAGCCGGTAGTAATAGCTCGTCAGCGATTCCTTGTAGTCGGCGGAATCCTTGAACGGGATCAGCTTCAGCGACGGGTCGAGCGTGTCGCGCGTCAGCACGCCGCGGTTCTCGAGGTACGGCAGCAGCGACTCCTCGAGGTCGTAGCGGTAGGTCGTGTTGTCGGCGTCGAACACCGCGTAGTCGCCGCGATGCGCGTGCGCGGCGATCATCGCGTTCAACGCCTTCGCGCTGTCGGCCGGCCAGTGCGACAGGTCCGCCGCGTGGGCGAAGCTCATGCACAACGACGCGGCAAGCGCGCTCAGAAGACGTCGGGACAGCTTGGGCATGGCATCACTCCCTTCTTGACAGTTTCGTTACAGATCGATGACAAGCGGGAGCATCGCGCGATTGGCGCGCGGGCATGCGGTGCGGAAACGACGGGAAGTTGCCCGTGCGCGTCAGTGCGGCGGCCGGGAAGGCGGGAAACGGAGGCGTTAAAGCGGAGAACGCGGTGGAAGCGGCACGGGCCCGCGAACGCGGGCCTGCCGGAACCGGCTGCCCGCGCGGGCAGCCGGCGCGAGCCTCGATCAGCGATGCGCGTTGATCGTGTCGCGGGTCTTCTGCGCGGCGAGCGCCGCGGCTTCGGCGAAATCCTCGCCCTTGCTCGCGTACAGGATCGCGCGCGACGAGTTGATCATCATGCCGGTGCCGTCGGCCGTGCGGCCTGCGTTGACGGTCGCCTGCACGTCGCCGCCCTGCGCGCCGATGCCGGGGATCAGCAGCGGCATGTCGCCGACGATCCCGCGCACGATCTCGATTTCCTTCGGGAACGTCGCGCCGACCACGAGGCCGAGCTGGCCGTTCTTCGCGTTCCACTTGTTCGCCGCGAGATCGGCCACGACCTGGTACAGCGGCCGGCCGTTCGTGTCGAGGAACTGCAGGTCGGAGCCGCCCGGGTTCGACGTGCGGCACAGCACGATCACGCCCTTGCCTTCGTGCTCGAAGTACGGCTCGACCGAGTCGTAACCCATGTACGGGTTCACCGTGACGGCGTCCGCGCGGTAGCGCTCGAACGCTTCGCGCGCGTACTGCTCGGCGGTGCTGCCGATGTCGCCGCGCTTCGCGTCGAGGATCACGGGCAGGCCCGGATGCTGGAGGTGGATGTGCGCGATCAGGCGCTCGAGCTGGTCTTCCGCGCGATGCGCGGCGAAGTAGGCGATCTGCGGCTTGAACGCGCTCGCGTATTGCGCGGTCGCGTCGACGATCTGCCGGCAGAATTCGAAGATCGCGTCGGGCTGGCCGTCGAACTGCACGGGAAAGCGCGACGGCTCGGGATCGAGGCCGACGCACAGCAGCGAATTCGTGCGCTGCCACGCGGCGCGCAGCGATTCGATGAAACTAAGCGGGGAAGACATGGCGGGTACTCGCGGCAAACCGTTGGTAGACCGCGTATTTTACCCGCGTCGCCGGCGCGCCTCGCGTGTCGTGCCATTGCCGCGCGCATCGGCGCGTTCCACGGTGAACGCGAACCGCCGCGTGAGCCGCTCGCCGGGCGCGAGCAGCGTCATCCCGTGCGCGGCCGCGCCGCCCGGCAGGTTCACCGCGTTGATCGGATGATCAACCGGCTCGAAGCAGAAGAAATCCTCGCCGGGCGGGGTATAGAGCACGTATGCATCGGCGTCGGCCGCCACCGTCAGCGACAGTCCGCGGCGCGGCCAGCTCACCGTCGCGTGGCCGCCCCAGCCAGTGAATGCGTGATTGACGAGCGTGGCCGGCAGCGGATACGCGACGCCGAACTGCCAGGCCGGCGGCACGCTCACGTGCCGCACCGGCAGGAAATCGGCGCCCGACAGCCACAGCCCGCCGGCGGCCGCGGCCAGCTCGGTCACGTCGTCGCGTACCAGGAACGGATGCACGCCGAGCCCGAACGGCAATCGCGCGCGCCCCGCATTCTCGATCGTCAGCGCGATCGACAGCGTCGTATCGTCGAGCTCGAACGACTGGATCGCGCGGAACGCATACGGCGCACCGGCGGTGCGATCGAGCGACAGCTGCAGCGACGTGGCGGTCGCATCGTCCACCTGCCATGGCGCGAGCCAGCCGTCGCCGTGGATCGGCAACGGCTCGTCGCGGCGGTTGCGCGGCACCGCGACGCTGCGCCCGTCGCATTCGAAACGCGCGCCGCCGATGCGGTTCGAGTAAGGCAGCAGCGGGTAGCACGCGAGCTGGTTCGGGTCAGTCGCCGTCTCCGGGTGCTCGCAGCGGCGGAACACCGGCACCAACGCGCCGTTGTCGCCGCGCCAATCGAAGCGCGCGATGCCGCCGCCGAGATGCGGCAGCACGTCGAGCCGCAGCGCCGCGTTCGACAGCGTGACGGCCGCCGCATGCGCGGCGCCGACGCCCTGCGCGAAGGCGGCCGTCTGCGGGCCGGGGCTGACCGGCTGCGCGGCGGCGGCCAGGCGCGCGCGGCGCGACTGGCTGGTGGACGACGATGCGCGCGAGGACGTGGCGGTCATGATGAACTCCTTTCCTTCGTCGAAGAAACGATGCGGGTCGTGCGAACGGTCAGGCCCAGCCGCCGTCGACGATCACGTCCTGCGCGGTGATCATCCGGCTGTCGTCGGCCGCGAGGAACAGCGCCATCCGCGCGAGATCGGCGGGCAGCAGTTCGGCGTCGATGCACTGGCCGGCCTTGATCGCCGCGCGGCCCGCGTCGTCGAGCCACAGCCGGCGCTGCTTGTCGGTCATCACCCAGCCCGGCACCAGCGAATTCACGCGGATGCCGAACGGGCCGAGGTCGCGCGCGAGACCGCGCGTCAGCCCCTGCACGGCCGCCTTCGCCATCACGTAGACGGGATAACCGCCGTTCTTCAGCATCCAGCTGATCGAGCCGAGATTGATGATCGCGCCGCCGCCCTGCTGCTTCATGTCGTCGATCACCGCCTGCGCGGCGAAGAACTGGTGACGCAGGTTTACTGCGATGCCTGCGTCGAACGATTCGGGTGTCACGTCGCCGATCGCGTGGCGCGCGTCGTTCGCCGCGTTGTTCACGAGCACCGCGATCGCGCCGATGCGCGCGCGGATCGCGTCGATCGCATGGCGCAGCGCGCCGACGTCGGTCAGGTCGCACTGGATGAACAGCGGCGCATGGCGTACGTGCGCGAGGCTGTCCGCCAGCGCGGCGCCGGCGGCCGCGTCGAGGTCGACGAACGCTACGCGTGCGCCCTGCAACGCGAAGTGTTCGACGAACGCCGCGCCGATGCCGGTCGCGCCGCCCGTGATCAGCACCGCGCGATCCTCGAGGCTCGGATACCGAGCATAGCGCGCGTGGCTCGTGGTGTGCGCGTCGTGCGCGGAAGTATCGATGGTCATGCGGTTCGTCTCCGTCAGGGCAGGCCGGGTCAGTCGCGAACGCCGCGGTTCTTCAGCTGGTCGAGCAGCACGGCCGCGAGCAGGATCGCGCCGCGCACGAGGTACTGGTAGAACGCGTCGATGTTCAGCAGGTTCATCACGTTCTCGACCGTGCCCATGATCAGCACGCCGATCACGACGCCGGAGATCGTCGCGCGGCCGCCCATCAGCGACACGCCGCCGAGCACGCACGCGGAGATCACGTTCAGCTCGAAGCCCTGCGCGGCGTTCGGCTGACCCGACGTGATGCGCGACGCGAGGATCACGCCCGCGAGCGCCGTCACCGCGCCCTGGATCAGGAAGATGTACACGCGCGTGCGTTCGACGTTGATCCCCGCGAGACGCGACGCCTCGGGGTTGCCGCCGATCGCGAGCGTGTTGCGGCCATACACGGTCTGGTTCAGCAGCACGCCGAACGCGATGAAGCACAGCAGCGTGACCCAGATCGGCAGCGACACGCCGAACAGCGTGAGCCCGCCGAGCGCGATGAACGTATCCGACGACACGCCGACCGCCTGCCCCTTCGACACGATGAAGCCGAGCCCGCGCACGATCTCCATCGTCGCGAGCGTCGTGATCAGCGCGTTGATGCGCAGGTACGCGATCACCGCGCCGTTCACGAAGCCGATCGCGGCGCCGGCCGCGACCGCCGCGACGATCGCGACGAACGTGTTGTCGGTCGCGTTCAGCACCATCGCGCACAGCACGCCGGAGAACGCGACGGTCGAGCCGATCGACAGGTCGAAGTCGCGCGACGCGAGACAGAACATCATCGTGCACGCGACCATGCCGATCTGCGAGATCGACAGCGCGAGGCCGAGCATGTTGTCGATCGAGAAGAAGTGATCGACGGTCAGCGACATCGTGATGAACATCACCGCGAAGATCGCGATCAGGCTGTATTCGGTCAGGTGCTGCCACCACTTCTGGCGGTCGCTCTGCTGCGGCACCAGCGCGTCGGCCGTGGGCTTCACGGCGGCGCTGCCGAGGTTTTCGTTGACTTGCATGATTGTGTCTCCTGCTCCTGCATCGCGCGGCCCGTGCCGCGCGTGTTCGATTCGAATGTCGGGGCCTACGTCAGGCCGCCTCGACCGCGCTCGTCTGCGGCAGCGCGAGGCTCAGCACCGCGTGTTCGTTCGCCCGTTCGCGCGGCAGCTCGCCCGCGATCCGGCCTTCGCGCATCACGACGATGCGATCGGACACGCCGAGCACTTCCGGCAGCTCCGACGACACCATCACGATCGCGCAGCCGCGCTCCGCGAGCCGGTAGATCACGTCGTAGATCTCGTGCTTCGCGCCGACGTCGATGCCGCGCGTCGGTTCGTCGAGAATCACGACCTTCAGGTCGGGCTCCGCGAGCCAGCGCGACAGGATCGCCTTCTGCTGGTTGCCGCCCGACAGGAAGCGGATCTTCTGGCGCCGGTTCGGCGTCTTGATCTTGAGCCGCTGGATGAAGCGGTCGGCGGTTTCGCTTTCGGCCTTGCGGTTGATGAACAGCCCCGCGCGCAGCGAATGGCGGCGGCAACTGATGTTGATGTTCTCCGCCACCGACGCGATCGCGATGATCCCTTCTTCCTTGCGGTCCTCGGGGCACAGCACGATGCCGTGGCGGATCGCGTCGCCGGTGCGCTTCACGTCGATGCGCGCGCCGTCGAGCGTCAGCACGCCCGCGCGCCGGTGATCCGCGCCGTACACGAGCCGCATCAGCTCGCTGCGGCCCGCGCCGACCAGCCCGAAGAAGCCGACGATCTCGCCCGCGCGCACCGAGAAGCTCGCGGGTTCGCGCAGCGCATGGCCGTCGACGCCTTCGGCGGAGAACCGCACGTCGCCGAGCGCGCGCGGCGCGTAATGGTAGATGTCCGAAATCTCGCGCCCGACCATTTCGGCGACGAGCCGTTCGCGCGGCACGTCGGCGAGCGATTCGTGCGACGCGATCTTGCGCCCGTCGCGGAAGATCGTGCACGCGTTGCAGAGCCGGTAGATCTCGTCCATCCGGTGCGAGATGTAGATCAGCGCGCGGCCCTGCGCGCGCAGGTCGTCGACGAGCTTGAACAGCACCTCGGTCTCGCGATGCGACAGCGAACTGGTCGGTTCGTCGAGTGCGATCACGCGCGCATTGCGCATCAGCGCCTTGCAGATCTCGACCATCTGCCGCTGCGCGATCGACAGCCGCCCGAGCTTCGCATCGGGATCGAGATCGACACCCATCGCCGCGAGCCGCTCGCGCACGTAGCGCTTCGCCTCGCGCTTCCTCACCCAGCCGAACGCATTCGGCAGGCGGCCGAGCAGCAGGTTTTCCGCGACCGTCAGGTCGGGCACGTACTGCAGCTCCTGGTGAATCACCGCGATGCCGGCCGCGATCGACGCGGCCGCATTCGCGAACTGCACAGGCTGGCCGTCGACCAGCACGCTGCCCGCATCGGGCTGGTATTCGCCGCCGAGAATCTTCAGCAGCGTCGACTTGCCCGCGCCGTTCTCGCCCATCAGGCCGTGCACCTCGCCCGCATGCACGTCGAACGAGATGCCGTCGAGTGCGCGCACGCCGGGAAATACCTTGCCGATATTGTCAAAACGCAGTGCCGCTGACACGTCGCCTCTCCACTTCCGGAATCGATCGACCGCCGGCCGCCGCATCGCCGCGGCGGCCGGCGGGCCGCTTACTTCGACGCGAGCCCCATCTCGTCGCGCACCTTCGACACGTTGTCGCGCGTCGCGAGCATGCCCGTCGTCAGCGTCAGCGCCGGCGGTGCCTTGCCCTGCGTGATCCACGCGTACATCAGGTCCGAGGTTTCCTCGCCGTGGCGCTTCGGGCTGATGATCACGGTGCCGTAGAAGCCCGTCGGCTGCGGCTTCTTGAACTCGTTCAGCGCCGAATCGGAGCCGCCGATGCCGATGCCGATCATGTTGTCGGCCTTGAAGCCGCGCCCTTCGGCCGCGCGCACCGCGCCGAGCACGGCCTCGTCGTTCAGGCCGTACGCCACCCAGTGCTTGAACTGCGGGTTCTTCGTGAGCGCGATGTTCGCCGCGTTGAACGCGTTCTCCGTGTCGGTCTTCGCCTGCGGCGCGGCGATCACGTTCGCCTTCGGGAAGCCGGCGGCCACCAGCGCGTCGGTCGCGCCGCTCGTGCGGTCGTGCGCGGTCGGCAGCTGCTCGTAGGTGATGTCGATCGCACCGACATCCTTCATGTCCCAGCCGCGCTTCTTGATCTCGGCCGCGATGCCGTCGCCGACCTGCTTGCCGATGTTGTACGCGGAGATCCCCATGTGCGGCACCGACTCGATCGGCTTGCCCGCGCCGTCGACGAGGCGGTCGTCGACCGTCATCATCTTCAGGTTGTGCGACTTCGCCTTCGCGACGATGCCCGGCCCGAGCTTCACGTCGGGCGTGCAGATGATGAAGCCCTGCGCCTTCTGCGCGGACAGGTTGTCGATCGCGCTCATCACCTTTTCGCCGGACGGCGCACCGATCTTCACGAGCGTGAAGCCTTTCGCCTTCGCCGCCATCTCGGCGAACTTCCACTCGTCCTGGAACCACGGCTCTTCCGGCTGCTTCACCAGGAAGCCGATCTTGACCGGATCGGCCGCATGCGCAACCGGGCTCCCGATCACCACCGCGGCCGCAGCGGCCAGCGTTACGAACGTTCTGCGTTTCATCTCCAGTGTCTCCTTGTCTTCATCGAACAGGATGCAGCCGCTTGTTGGTTTCGACGCAGCGTGCGCGCGGCCGTCGCACGTGCGGTCTTTCGAATCGCTACGTCAATCGTGTCAGTCGTGGTACAGCGCCGCACGCCCGCCGTCGACGGTGATGCATGCGGCATTGATGAACGGCGCCTCGTCGGACGCCAGGAACACGGCCGTCATCGCGACCTCCTCGGGCCGGCCGATCCGCTTCATCGGCTGCAGCGCGAGCGTGTCGGCGCGCGCGGCGGCCGGATCGGGCTGCGCGTCCCACCAGTCGCGCGTGAGCTGCGTCTCGATGTAGCCCGGCGCGATCGCGTTCACGCGCACGTTGCACGCCGCGTATTCGATGCCGAGCGCACGCGTGAGACCGAGTACGCCATGCTTCGCGACCGGATACGGAAAGCAGCCCGGGATGATCCTGAATGCATGCGTCGACGCGATGTTCACGATGCTGCCGCGACCGCGTTCGACCATCCCTTCCAGCGCCGCGCGGCAGCCGTGCCACACGCCGTCGAGGTCGACCGCGAAGCAGCGGCGCCAGTCGTCGTCGGTCATCGTCAGCGGATCGGCGAACACGTTGATGCCCGCGTTGTTCACCAGCACGTCGAGCGGGCCGAACGCCGCCTCGGTGCGCGCCACGGCATCGCGCACCGCATCCTGGCGCGCGACATCCGCCTGCAGCGCCAGGACGCGCGCGCCGGCGATGTCGTGCGCAATTCCGGCGGCCGTGCGCTGCGCCTGCGGGAGGTCGAGATCGACGAGCGCGACGGCCGCGCCCTCGCGAACGAACGCGCGGGCGATCGCGGCGCCGATGCCTCGGCCCGCGCCCGTCACCATCGCGACCTTGTCCGCGAGGCGGCCCATCATGCGGCTCCGCCGCGCGCCGCGCGCAGGCCGGCCTGGAACGCACGCGCGTTCGCGGCTGTCTCGTCGGCCGGCTGGCCGGGCCGGTACAGCGCCGAACCGAGCCCGAAGCCGTTCGCGCCGGCCGCGAGGAACGGCTGCATGTTGTCGGGTGCAATCCCGCCGACCGGGATCAGCGGCACCGCGCGGTCGATCACCGCGCGCCACGCCTTCACGACGATCACGCCCAACTGCTCGGCCGGGAACATCTTCAGCACGTCGGCGCCGTTCGAAAGCGCCGCGAACGCTTCCGTCGGCGTCGCGACACCCGGCGCGCTCGCGAGGCCGCGCTCGCGTGCGCGGCGGATCACGGCCGCGTCGCCGTGCGGCATCACGATCAGTGAACCGCCCGCATCCTGCACGCGATCGACATACTCGGCGCGCAGCACCGTGCCGGCGCCGACGATCACGTCGTCGGGCAGCGCGCGCCGCAGCGCCGCGATGCTGCCGAACGGGTCCGGCGAATTGAGCGGCACCTCGACGATCCGGAAGCCGGCTTCGTACAGCGCACGGCCGTGGTCGGCCGCTTCGGCGGGCGTGATCCCGCGCAGGATCGCGATCAGCGGACACGCGTCGAACGCGCGCATCAGTGCGGCGTGAGGCGTGTACGGCGCGGGTAGCGTAAGGTCGGACGGCATCAGGGGTTCCTCTGCAATCGGTTCATTGGTCGGCGCAGACGGGCTCGCCGTCCGCGCGCACGAGCCCGGCGCGTGACGCGATCCGCCACAGGCCGCGCTCGGTCGCATGCGCGACGACTCGCGCGTGCGGGTGGCCGAATTCCTGGAGCGCATCGGCGTAGCGCGCGCACAAACCGTCGTCGCCGATCAGCAGCAGCGGCTGGTCCGCGAGCGCGATGCCGCGCTCCGCGAGCATCGCGTCGAGCGCGTTGAGCTCATGGCCGATCAGCAGGCCGGACAGGTAGTCGCCCTGCGCATCGGGCGCGAGCCGGTCGGTCAGGCCGAGCGTGCGCGTGCTGAAAATCGTCGCGAGCAGCCCCGTGTGCCGCGCGCCGCGCGCGACCGATACGCCGCGCACGAACGCCGCGCGATCGGGCGACGCACCGGCGCGCATCGTGCGGCCGAGGATCGTGTGGTCGCGCAGCACCGCGAACAGCTCGCCGGTCATGAAGGTCTGGAACCGCTCGATCAGCCCGTCCGTCACCCACGCCCATTTCGCATGCGTGCCCGGCAAGCCGATCAGTACCCCTGAACGATCTGCGCCAAGCGTGGGATCGCTCGCGAGTGCGCCGACTATCTGCGTCTCTTCGCCGCGCATCACGTCGGGCAGTTCGCCCGTGGCGATCACGCCCGGCACGATCGAGACCGTCGTACCGCGCAAGGTCGTCACCGTGATGAGGCCCGCGACGAGCGCGTCGGCGCCGGCCGGCACCGCGACATACGGCGCCTCGCGCCAGCCCTGCGCGCTGCCGACCATCCCGGCGGCGAGCACCGGCAGGCCGGGCGAGCGGTCGAGCCAGTCGCCGCAGGCTTCCTCGAACACCGCGTCGAACGCGCGCGCGCCGCCGCCCGGCACATGCATGACGCCCGCCGGGCGGCTGCGCGTGTCGATGAGCGCGCCGTGCGCGTCGTACAGATACGCGCGCAGCGAGGTCGTGCCCCAGTCGAGCGCGATCAGCGACGGGGTGGCGGAGGTGGCATCCGGAACGGGCCGGGTCGAAGTCGTCATCGTTTGATCCTGCGGGTACCCTGCGGCGGGCTCCAGCCCAGTTCCGCGGAAATGGCTCGCGCTTCGCGCTGCACGAGCGGAATCAGTTCGTCCATCCGGTCGTGCGGCATGTACGGAATCGTGCTCGCCACCGACACCGCCGCGACGACCGCGCCAGATGCGTCACGGATCGGTGCCGCCACGCAGCGGATCGACGCCTCGTTCTCCTCGAGGTCGAACGTATAGCCGCCCGCTGCGTAATGGGCCATGCGCTGCAGGAACGCGCTCGTCTCGGGCCGGTTGTCGGGCTTGAAATTGACGCCGGCCAGCGCGCGCCGTGCGGCCTCGAACAGCGAGCGCCACAGGTCGGGATCGAGGTCGAGCATCATCGCCTTGCCGATGCCGGTCGACGCGAGCGGCATCCGGTGGCCGACGCGCGAGCGCATCTCGAGGCCGCGCGTACCGGGAATCTTGTCGATGTACAGCACGTCGTCGCCGTCGCGCACGCCGAGATGGATCGTGTCGAGCGTCGCTTCCGCGAGCGCTTCGAGGTGCGGGCGCGCGACCGCGGTGAGCGGCATCTGCTCGAGCGCGATCGTGCCGAGCTCGATCAGCTTCGGGCCGAGCAGGTAGCCGCCCTGCACCTGGCGCAGGTAGCGAGCCTGCACGAGGCTGCTGACGAGGCGGTGCGTCGTGCTGCGCGTCGTACCGAGTGCGGCGCCGATCGCGCGCATGTCGCGCGCGCCGTTCGCGATCGCCTCGAGGATCGCCAGACCGCGCAGCAGCGTCTGCGTACCGGCCTGCTGGGCTGCGAGATCGAGCGGCGTGCTGGTCGCGCCGATGCTGTCGGTCAGCGACGCATCGTCCGGCGTCGCGCGCCGGGCGTCGAGGGCAAGGGAGTCGGGCATCTTGGTCATGGGGCGGGCTTCTTCAACGGAACCGGTGAAGCCGTTCGCGCGACGCCGGAACTGCGTCCGGCATCGCGGCGAGGCGGCGGTCGATGCACCGAATAAAGCGCCCGGCGAACTTCATGGAAGGTGTCTCCGTGTGCGTCGGGCGCCGCGCGATGCGTGGGTCCGAAGCTGTCGATGTGCTTCGGATTGTAGGAGCGCACGCACTCGCCTCCAATATTTGAATGCGTTGCCCAGATAATGAGAATTCGACGGGAATCCGCGGCAGGTACGCCGTAACGGCCGCGCCATGTGCACGGGGGCGGAACCCGCCGTGTCGCAGGTTCCGCCCCCGTTGGTTCACCGCGCGCCGCGCTTACTGCTGGCTCGTGCTGCGTGCCTGCATGTAGCGCTGTACGTCCGCGAACGACACGCGGCCGTTGCCGCTCGAGTCGATCTGCCGGAAGTGGTTCGCGACATAACCGAGGCCGGCCGCGCGCGCCTGCGATTCGGTGATCGAACCCGTGTTCTGCGAGTCGGCCGCGCTGAACTGCCGCGCGAGCTTGCGCACCACCTGCGCATGCAGCGCGGCGCCCGTCGTCTGCGTGCCGGCGGTCGGCTTGCGCGCGGCCGGCGGCACGTACGGATCGCCGAGCTGCGCCTGGCGCGCGCGCGTCGGCGCGGCGGCGTCGCTCGCCTGCGCGAACGCGGATACGGATGCTGCGGCGCCAACACATGCGAGCGCCGCGGCAACGACGATGAAACGATTCTTCATATCAGGCTCCAGTCTGGAATGAGGTCGTCGACGGCCGGCGCGGCGCCACCGTGGGCGCCTGTCGCCGGCCGGCGCAGCATCAGTGCGCGGCCGCGTTGTAGAAAGTCACGAGGTCGGCTTTCTCCTGCGGACGCGACGTATCGTCGAGATAGACCATGTGTCCGCCCTGATAGTCCCTGATCGTCAGGTTCGGTTGCGTCCCGAGCCGCGCGAGGTCGAGCTCGGTCTGGTAGAACGGCGTCGCGATGTCGTGATACCCGTTCAGCGACAGCACCTTCAGTTGCGGGTTCAGCGCCAGCGCCGCGGCGAGATCGGGGATCGTGTCGGGCATCGCGAGCCCGTCGTGCGTCCAGTCCCACGTGTTGATCGCGTTGCTGCTCAACGAATACGCCGACTGCGCGGTGTACTTCAGCTCGTTCGGCAGGTACTGGCCGATCGTGTCGGTGAACGGCTTCGTGATGAACGAGCTCGACGGATCGCCGTCCGCGGCAAGCGGGCTCGACACCGGCACGTTCACGCGCGCGTCGTAGCGGCCGATCAGCGTGCCCGGGATCAGCGACAGCTGGAAGCTGTTGTCGAAGAAAGTCGGGATCACGTTGAAGTCCGCATTCCACAGCGACTGCTTCACGCCGGTCGAATTCACCATCGTCGTGACGAGGGCCGGCGGCGGCGGCGTATGGCTCGCGAGGTACGCGTTCACGGCGGGCGCGTAGCTGCCGGCCGTCAGCAGGCGCATCTGGTCCGCATACTGCGGCAGGTTCGACGGGTTCGGGTTGTCGAGCTGGTAGTACGCACCGACGGTGCCATACGACGGCACGAAACCCGCGCAACTCACCGGGCTCGACCCGTTGTTCGAGTTGCCGATGTAGTCGCTCGCCATGTCGCAGTTCGTGTTGTAGTTCAGGATCGACGACTGCAGCACGATGCCGTCGAGCTTCACGCCCGCCGTCTCGAGCAGGTTCGCGAGCACGTCGGTGCGCGGCGTGCCGTACGATTCGCCGAACAGGTATTTCGGCGATGCGCTGCGCTGGTTCACGGCGAGGTAGCGCGTGACGAAATCGCGGAACGCGCCGCCGTCCTGGTCGACGCCCCAGAACGTCTGGTTCGTGTTCGGCGCGATCGCTTCGGAGAAGCCGGTGCCGATCGCATCGACGAACACGAGGTCGGTCGTGTCGAGCAGGCTTTCCTGGTTGTCGACGAACGGAAACGTCGACGTGTTCGCGTTCGGGTCGCCCGTCTGGATCCGGCGCGGGCCGAACGAGCCGAGGTGCAGCCACACCGATGCCGAGCCGGGGCCGCCGTTGTACAGGAAGGTGACGGGCCGCTTCGCCGCGGGCTGGTTGTCGGCCGTATAGGCGACATAGAAGAACGACGCTTCGGGCGCGCCCGTCTGCGGATTGCGCGCGACGAGGTGGCCGGCCGTGGCCGTGTAGCGGATCGTCTTGCCGTTCAGCGTGATCTGGTGATGCGTGACGGCGGCCTTTTCAACCGCGGCGGAGGCGTCGAGCGACGCGTTCGCGCTCGACGAATAACTGTTCGGATCGTTGTACGCCCTGTCCACCTGACCGGCGGGATCGGCTGAGTTGTCGGCGCTGGCAGCGGCGGACGATGTCACGTCGTCGTTGCAGGCCGTCAGAATCAGCGAAGAAAACACCACTCCCAACAACAGCTTCGCTTTGCTCGCTGGCATCGTTGCTTTCCTTCTCTCGGATGTTTTTTGTATCGAGCAGCCGGATAAGCCGCCCCCCCGCCTCGATCGCGGCCGATAAGCCGAGGCGCTGGCCAATATACGCGAGCCCGTCAGCTTTGAAAAATTTTGAAATATTTGGCCGGCGGCCGGTGCGACGCACACCTTTCAGGAATGCTTCGGTTTGCGAAACGTTGCATTTCACGCACCTTTCACGGACTTTCGCGTTTACCCGGGAATACTAAAAATTCCAGGATTTCGTGCCATATCAGCCAACAAACACGCGTGATCGCGAGCATTGCTCAGCAAAGCGAAATAGACGGATTCGTCTAATGGATGTGACCCGAAATGCGCGTGACGCGCATGCGCTGCAGCGCACAAACGGCCCGCGAGCGCCCCGCGTGCAGCGCACGGGCCTCGAAACGGTCAATGTGACGGCGCGCTCGCGCCGTTCACTCCGATGGCGGCAGTTCGGCCGCCCCCATCCGGCGGGCGATGACTGCCGCGCGCTGCGCCTGGTAGGCCGAGCCGCGGTGCGCGTCGAACCAGCGCGGCTTCGGCAGCATCACCGCGAGGCGCGCCGACTGCCACGCGCCGAGCCGGCTCGCGGGAATCCGGTAGTAATAGCGTGCGGCCGCCTCGGCACCGTACACGCCGCGTCCCCACTCGACGGAATTCAGGTAGATCTCGAAGATCCGCTCCTTGTCGAGCACCGTTTCGAGCATCCACGTGATGATGAGCTCCTGCCCCTTGCGGATGTAGCTCTTCTCGCGCGACAGGAACAGGTTGCGCGCGAGCTGCTGCGTGATCGTCGAGCCGCCCGCGACGATCCGGCCGCGCGCCTTGTTCTTCTCCCACGCCTGCAGGATCGCGTCGACGTCGTAGCCGTTGTTGGTCGCGAAGGTCGAGTCTTCCGACGCGATCAGCGCGCGCTTCAGGTTGCGCGAGATCTGGTCGTAAGGCACCCACTGGTGCTGGATCTGCGCGGGCGGCTTGTCGCGCGACAGCCACCACGCGTCGGTGCGCATGAACGCGGTCGAGCCCGGGTTCACGAACGACCACAGCGCGATCTGCACGAGATAGAACAGTTGCGTCGCGAGCCACGCACCCGCGAACACCGATCCCGCATAGACGATCCAGCGCGTCGGGCTCACCGTCCGCGTGGGCTGCGTGCCGCTCACCGCCACCACGTGCCGCGCCCCGTTCAGCTCGCCGCGAGCGCCTGGCGCAGCGCGGCCAGCACCGGTGCGCCGTCCGGACGCACGCCGCGCCAGATGAAGAACGATTCGGCCGCCTGCTCGACGAGCATCCCGAGCCCGTCGGCGGTGCGCGCGCCGAGCGACGCCGCATGCTGCATGAACACCGTCGGCTGCGCGCCGTACATCATGTCGTACGCGAGCGTGCCCGCGCCGAACGCGGCCGCGTCGCACTCCGGCAGCGCGGCATCGAGGCTGCCGGCCGTCGCGTTGATCACGACGTCATATGGTTCCGCGCGCACGACGTCCGGGCCGCCGCCCGCGAGCGTGCAGCCCGCATCGTGGGCAGCCTGCATGAACTGGCCGACGAGCGCTTCGGCCTTGCTCGCGGTGCGGTTCACGATCGTGATCGACAACGGCGCGCGGTCGAGCAGCGGCAGCACGACACCGCGCGCCGCACCGCCCGCGCCGAGCAGCAGGATGCGCGCGCCCGCCAGCGACACGCCGAGATTCGCTTCGATGTCGCGCACGAGGCCGACGCCGTCGGTGTTGTCGCCATGGATACGGCCGTCGGCGTCGATACGCAGCGTGTTCACCGCGCCCGCCGCCGCCGCGCGCGGCGACAGCGTGTCGGCAAGCGCGTGCGCCTCGAGCTTGAACGGCACCGTCACGTTCGCGCCGCGACCGCCTTCGGCGACGAATGCCCGCACGGCCGCGTCGAAACCGTCGACCGGCGCGAGCCGGTGCGTGTATTCGACCGGCTCGCCCGTCTGCGCGGCGAACTGCGCGTGGATGAACGGCGACTTGCTGTGCGCCACCGGGTTGCCGAACACGACATAGCGGTCGGCGCCGCTCGTCGACGCAGCTGCGGTCATGATGCGCGCCCCTCTTCTTCGGCGTTGCCGCCCGTGGCTTCGCCGCCTTCACCACCTTCGCCGGCTGCTGCGCCGTCCGCCTCCGCCAGCGCTTCCGCCTCGGTTTCGGCCGTTGCGTCTTCGGCGTCGATCAGCGTGTCGTCGCCGCTTTCGGCGTCATCCTCTTCGTCGGCCGCGTCGCCGCTCGTCACGGTCGGCGCATCGAGCACGTTCAGCAACCGCACCGATGCCTCGATCGTCAGCTCGTCGAGCGACATCACGTCGAGCAGCACGCGCGTGCCGCGCGCATGCACGCCGAGCCCCGGCACGTGCAGCAGCAGCGGAATTTCCTCGAGGCGCACGAGATCGCCCTTCACCACGCTCGCGACGACCTGCTTCTTCTGCTCCTGCGCGAGCCAGCGCAGGCACCAGAAGTACTCCATCCGGCGCTGGTAGTCGGCGTAGGCCGTATACGTGTCGTCGAAGCCCTGCACGACCGCGTACAGGTCGGCGTCCTTCGGCTTGAACGGCGCGGCGAGCTTCGCGGTGACGCCGTGCTGCACGCACGCGAGCAGCTGCCACTGGTTCACGAGGTCGACGTAGCGGCGCAGCGGCGACGTGCTCCATGCGTACTGCGCGACGCCGAGACCTTCGTGCGGCGCGGCCGTCGTCTGCATCCGCGTGCGCTTCGGGCCCGGTGCGCCGAAGCCGCGCTGCGAGCGGTAGATGCCCGGCACCGTGTGATCGTGCAGGAACGCGCCCCACGTCGAGTTCGCGAGGATCGCGAGCTCCGACACGATCAGGTCGAGCGGCGAGCCGCGCCGGCGCGGCGTGATCGTCACGTGCTCGCCTTCGACGTAGAAGTTGTAGTCGGTGTTGCGCTGCACCTCGCGCTTCAGGCCGTAACCCGCGCGCGCGACCTGGCGCTTCTCGAACAGCGCCTGCGCGAGCGGCCACAGCACGGCGATGTCGTCCTTGTGCGGATAGTCGCCGGTGCCGGCCGCGAGCGTCTCTTCGTTGACGAGCTCGTCGAGGTTGTTGTGTCGCAGGTTGTTCTTCACGAACACGAGCTCGGCGCGCGTCTCGTTCGCGACGATCTCCTGCGTTTCGCGGTTGACGATGATGTACAGCGACAGTGCCGGGCGGTAGTCGCCCTCTTTCAGCGTGAACACGTCGACGACGTCGTCCGGCAGCATCGTGATCTTGTCGCCCGGCATGTAGACGGTCGACAGGCGCGTGCGCGCGATCGCGTCGATCGCGTCGCCGCGCACGATGCCGAGCGCCGGCGCCGCGATGTGCACACCGATGCGCACGCGGCCGTCGGAGAGATGCTCGACCGAGAATGCGTCGTCGATTTCGGTCGTCGTGATGTCGTCGATCGAGAACGCCTCGACGTCCGCGCGCGGCAGGTCGTCCGGCAGCGGGCCGACCGTGACGGCCGGAAAGCCCGTGCCGTGCGGGAAGAACTCCGCGAGGAAGCGCGCCTCGTGCAGCGCGCGCGGCGACGCGATGCCGCCGCAGTCGAGCATCAGCCGCGCCGGCGACACGCCGCGCGCACCGGCCGCCGCTTCCATCGCCTTGTATTCGATCGCGTTCTTGTCCGGCCGCGTCAGCAGCCCGAGCACCTTGCCCGCGAACGCTTCCGGCAGCTTGCCGGCCTTCAGTTCCTCTTCGTACTGCACCTGGACGAGCGCCTGCTGGCGCTTGCGCTCGAGCGACGCGAGCGCCATCTTGAGCTGCTCTTCCGGCGCGCGCTGGTACTGGCCGCGCCCCTTGCGGCGGAAATAGACGGGCGAGCCGTGCAGTCGCAACACCAGCGCCGCACGCTCCACCGGGCCGTACGTCGCGCCGAAGTATTCCGCGGCCAGCGCCGTATACGCGAACTCGTCGGTCGGCGCGCATTCCCACAGGAAATCCAGGTCGATCTGCTGCGCGGCCGAGTCGGCTTCCTGCATCAGTTCGCCCGCGGCCGGCTTGTCGAATTCGATCAGCACGTCTTTCGCGCGCACCTTGGCCCGCCGCCCGCCGGGCAACTCGACCTGAAATGCGTCGCCCTGGCGCGACAGCACGCTGCCCGCCTTGAAACTGCCCGATTCCTCGAAGAAAACGTTCACTCAGTACTCTCGTTCAGACTGCCGGGCGCCGCGTCCGCGGCGCCTCATGATGATGGGAATTCGATCGGCACATGGCCGGATCAAGACGTCTTTCCGTCGCAAAACGCGAGAACGTCGTCGACATAGTCGGCAAATTCGCTGATCCCGTGATCGCTGCCTTCGATCACGCGCGTCTTCGCGCCCGGGTAATGCGCGAGCATCTCGCGGTAATCGAGCACTTCGTCACCGGTCGCCGCGAACAGATAGTAGCGTTCGGCACGCGTGATTGCCGGCACGCGCAGCGCGTCGAGTTCATGCAGGTGATGGCGCTCGACGACGATCGTGCCGCCGCCGTGCCACAGCGGCTGTTCGCCGAGGTGCTGCTCGAGATCGCGCTGCGGCACGATGGCCGGATTCAGCAGCACGGCCTTCCAGCCGTGTTTTTCGGCCAGCCACGTGGCGTAATAGCCGCCGAGCGAGCTGCCGATGACGGTCACGTCGCGCGCGCCGGCCACCTCGGCTTCCGCGACCGCGATCGCTTCGAGCGGCGACACCGACAGCGACGGGCACCGCCACTCGCCGCTGCGGCCGAGCTCGGCCATGCGCGCGGCGAGCTGGCGCGACTTCTGCGATTCCGGCGACGACCGGAAGCCGTGCAGATACAGGATCACGTGCGGCTCCCGAGCGCATCGAGCAGCTTCTGATGGACACCGCCGAAGCCGCCGTTGCTCATCACGAGCACGTGGTCGCCCGGGCGGGCGGCTGCGACGACGGACTTCACCAGCAGGTGCAGGTCGTCGAACGCGTGCGCGCGATCGCCGAGCGGCGCCAGCGCCTCGGCCAGATTCCAGCCGAGCGCGTCGCGCCCGGCCGGCGCGCCGTAACCGAACACGAGATCGGCGTCGGCCAGGCTCGCCGGCAATTGCGACTTCATCACGCCGAGCTTCATCGTGTTCGAGCGCGGCTCGAGCACGGCGAGAATGCGGGAATTCTGACGGCCGATGCGTGCACGAAGGCCGGCGATCGTGGTTTCGATCGCGGTCGGATGGTGCGCGAAGTCGTCGTAGACGGTCACGCCGTCCACGCTGCCGCGCACTTCCATGCGGCGCTTCACGTTGCGGAACGACGCGAGGGACGCGGCGGCCTGCGCGGGCGGCACGCCGACGTGGCGCGCAGCCGCGATCGCCGCGAGCGCGTTCATCCGGTTGTGATCGCCCTGCACCTGCCATGCGACTTCGCCGACGCGTTCCGCGTGCGAATACACCGCGAAACGCTCGTCGACCGGCACGCCGTCCTCGGCCGGCAGCGCCTGCCAGCCGCCGTCGACACCGAACCGCTCGACCTCGCTCCAGCAGCCGCGCGCCAGCACGCGCTCGAGCGCGTCGGAACGGCCGTTCGTGACGATCCTGCCGACACCGGGCACGGTACGCACGAGATGGTGGAATTGCGTCTCGATCGCGGCGAGATCGGGGAAGATGTCGGCGTGATCGAATTCAAGGTTGTTCAGCACCGCGGTGCGCGGCCGGTAGTGGACGAACTTCGAGCGCTTGTCGAAGAACGCCGTATCGTATTCGTCGGCCTCGATCACGAAGAAGCTCGAATCGGTGAGCCGCGCCGACACGCCGAAGTTCAGCGGCACACCGCCGATCAGGAAGCCCGGGTTCAGACCCGAGTCTTCCAGCAGCCACGCGAGCATCGACGACGTGGTCGTCTTGCCGTGCGTGCCCGCGACCGCGAGCACCCACTTGCCGGCCAGCACGTGCTCGCCGAGCCATTGCGGGCCGGATACATAAGGCAGGCCGCGATCGAGGATCGCCTCCATCAGCGGATTGCCGCGCGTGACGACGTTGCCGATCACGAAGAGATCCGGTTTCAGGTCGATCTGCTCGGCGCCGTAGCCCTCGATCAGCGTGATGCCCTGCGCCTCGAGCTGCGTGCTCATCGGCGGATAGACGCCCGCGTCGCAACCCGTCACCGTGTGGCCCGCCTCGCGCGCGAGTACGGCGAGACCGCCCATGAAGGTGCCGCAGATGCCAAGAATGTGGATGTGCATAGATGAATGCTTTCGCGCCGCCGGGCGCCGTCGATTCGGAAAGGATGTGTGTGCGGCGCGCCGGACGGGCCGCGCGGCCGGCGCCCGGCCAACGGCTTTTGCCGCGACACAAAGAGCACTATTGTAACTGACGGCCTGCCGTGCCCGGCGGCCCGAACGATGCGCGCGAGCGGCGCCGGCACGCCGGGCGGCAGGCCGCGGCACCCGTGCTCGGGCGCCGCGGCGATCGAGTATGATTGCCGGATCATGTCTCGCAAACCTCTTGTCGACCCGCGGCGCCTCCGCGAGGAAATTGCCCAGTCCGCCGCCCGCCTGATCGCGGAGGACGGCCTCGACTATGCCGGCGCAAAACGCAAGGCCGCGCGCCAGTTGCTGGGCGACTCGCGCGTTGCCGGCGAATGGCTGCCGGATAACGACCAGATCGAGGAAGAACTGCGCGAATACATCGCCCTGTTCCAGAGCGACACGCAGCCGGACGAACTGCGCCGCCTGCGCGAAGTCGCGCTCGACTGGATGCGCCGGCTCGCCGAGTTCCATCCTTATGTGACGGGTGCCGTGCTGAACGGCACCGCGAACGCGCATTCGGATATCCATTTGCAGGCATTCACCGACAACCCGAAGGACGTCGCGATCTACCTGCTGAACCAGAACGTCCAGTACGACGTGTCCGAGACGCGGCATTTCGCGGGCCGCGCCGACGTCGAGACGCTCAGTTTCCTGTGGCGCCCGCGGCGCGACGTGGATGCGATCGGCATCCATCTCGCGCTCTATGCGAGCGACGACCTGCGCGGCGCGGTCAAGGCCGACGCGCGCGGCCGGGTCGCCCGTGCGGATGCCGCCGCGCTGCGCGCGCTCGTCGAAGCAGGCAAGGCCCCTTCCGAACCGGAATGATTCAACGATGATGATGAAACGCATGTTGGCGCTCGCGGTCGTCGCGGCCGCCGCCGTTGCCGGCGGGCTCGCCGCCGGCCATTGGTTCCGCGGCACCGCCGATGACGGGGTTGCCGTCGCCGCGCCCGCCGCGCAGGGCAGCCCGGTCGAACAGTTGTGGGCGGCCTCCCTGACGGGTGTCGACGGCAAGCCGGCCACGCTGTCCGCCTTCAAGGGCCAGAAGGTCGTCGTCAATTTCTGGGCGTCATGGTGCGGCCCGTGCGTCGAGGAGATGCCGGAACTCGTCGCGCTGTCGCACCAGTACAAACAGAAGGGCATCCGTTTCATCGGGATCGGCGTCGATTCCGAACAGAACGTGAAGAACTTTCTGCAGAAGGTGAAGGTCGACTATCCCGTCTTCGTCAGCGGTTACGCGGGCGCCGATCTGGCCCGTAATTTCGGGAATACCGCCGGCGCGTTGCCGTTTACGGTCGTCATCGACCAGACCGGCAAGATTCGCGAGACAAAATTGGGACAAATCCAGCCGGCCGAGCTGAAAAAGACGCTCGACGCGCTGTAACCCGCCCGAACGGCGGCCCGGACGTTGTGGGCGATTTGCCCGTCGATCGCCGCAATTTCGCGTGAATTCGCCGCTACTTTGCATGCGCGCCGGTAATTCTTGCAGGTCCCGCGCGCTCGGCCGTTCGGCAAAACTAGACAAATTTCTCTAAATAGCGCTAAAGTTCGCGCAATTCCGCAGAAATAGAAGCGACCATGACACGATTGCTGGTGCTGCACGGCCCCAACCTGAACCTTCTCGGCACCCGGGAACCGGAGGTGTACGGCCGCGTCACGCTCGCACAGATCGATCAGGCGCTTGCCGCGCGTGCCCGGGAAGCCGGCGCCGAACTGTCGTCGTTCCAGAGCAACCATGAAGGCGCGCTGGTCGACCGCATCCAGGCCGCGCGGGAGGAACAGACCGATTTCATCCTGATCAATCCGGCCGCGTATACGCACACGAGCGTCGCGATCCGGGACGCGATCGCCGGCGTTGGCATCCCGTTCGTCGAGGTTCACTTGTCGAACGTGCATCGCCGCGAAGCGTTCAGGCACCACTCCTACTTTTCCGACCAGGCCGAAGGCGTGATCTGCGGGCTCGGCTGGAAAGGTTATCTGTACGCGCTCGAGTACGCGCTGGACAAGCTGCAAGGCACGTCGCGCGGCTGAATTCGCGATCTAGATTCAGCGCCGGCCCCTAACCGGCGCTTTCACGTATTGAAAGGGGAATTCCCGATGGATCTTCGTAAGCTGAAAACTCTGATCGACCTCGTTTCCGAATCCGGCATCTCCGAGCTGGAAGTGACGGAAGGCGAAGGCAAGGTGCGCATCGTCAAGAACGCGCCGCCGGTCTACGTGCAGCCGACGGCTGGGTATGCCCCGCAAGTCAGCGCGCCCGCTCCGTCGGTCGCGCTGCCGACCGAAGGCGCTGCCGCGCCGGCCGCTGGCGGCGCTGCCGCACCGGCTGCCCCGCAGGGCCACGTCGTGACGTCGCCGATGGTCGGCACGTTCTATCGCGCGCCGTCGCCGGGCGCGGACCCGTTCGTCCAGGTGGGCGACACGGTCAAGGAAGGCCAGACGATCTGCATCATCGAAGCGATGAAGCTGCTCAACGAGATCGAGTCGGACAAGGCCGGCGTGATCAAGGAAATCCTCGTCGAGAACGGCCAGGCCGTCGAATACGGCCAGCCGCTTTTCGTGATCGGCTAAATCCGCCGCGCGGCCCGCAGGCCGCGCACCGCCGATGCTCGCCAGGCGCCGTTCGCGCGCCCCTCGAAGAGACGAATACTCGCTATGTTTGAAAAAATCCTCATTGCCAACCGCGGTGAAATCGCGCTGCGCATCCAGCGTGCGTGCCGCGAGCTCGGCGTCAAGACGGTGGTCGTCTACTCGGAAGCCGACAAGGAAGCCAAGTACGTGCGCCTCGCGGACGAAGCCGTCTGTATCGGCCCGGCCCCGTCGAACCTGAGCTACCTGAACATGCCGGCGCTGATCAGCGCCGCGGAAGTCACCGACGCCGAAGCGATCCACCCCGGCTACGGCTTCCTGTCGGAGAACGCCGATTTCGCGGAACGCGTCGAGCAGTCGGGCTTCACGTTCATCGGCCCGCGCCCGGAAACGATCCGCATGATGGGTGACAAGGTCACCGCGAAGCAGACGATGATCAAGACCGGCGTGCCGTGCGTGCCGGGCTCGGAAGGCGCGCTGCCGGACGATCCGAAGGAGATCGTCAAGATTGCGCGCGCGATCGGCTATCCGGTCATCATCAAGGCGGCAGGCGGCGGTGGCGGGCGCGGGATGCGCGTCGTGCACACCGAGGCCGCGCTCGTCAACGCGGTCAACATGACCCGCGAGGAAGCCGGCCGTGCGTTCGGCAACCCGCAGGTGTACATGGAGAAGTTCCTCGAGAACCCGCGCCACATCGAAATCCAGGTGCTGTCCGACGCGTACAAGAACGCGATCTGGCTCGGCGAGCGCGATTGCTCGATGCAGCGCCGCCACCAGAAGGTGATCGAGGAAGCGCCGGCGCCCGGCATTCCGCGCCGCCTGATCGACCGCATCGGCGACCGCTGCGCGGACGCCTGCAAGAAGATGGGCTATCTCGGCGCGGGCACGTTCGAATTCCTGTACGAAAACGGCGAGTTCTACTTCATCGAGATGAACACGCGCGTGCAGGTCGAGCATCCGGTATCGGAGCTGATCACGGGCGTCGACATCGTGCAGGAACAGATCCGCATCGCGGCCGGCGAGAAGCTCACGCTGCGCCAGCGCGACATCCAGTTCCGCGGACATGCGATCGAATGCCGGATCAACGCCGAAGATCCGTTCAAGTTCACGCCGTCGCCGGGCCGGATCACGTCGTGGCATACGCCGGGCGGCCCCGGCGTGCGCGTCGATTCGCACGCCTACAATGGCTATTTCGTGCCGCCGAACTATGATTCGATGATCGGCAAGCTGATCACCTACGGCGCGACGCGCGAGCAGGCGATCAGCCGGATGCGCATCGCGCTGTCCGAAATGGTCGTCGAAGGCATCCAGACCAACATCCCGCTGCACCGCGAGCTGATGATCGATTCGAAGTTCGTCGAAGGCGGCACCAGCATCCACTACCTCGAAAACCGGCTCGCCCAGAAGCAGCAGGTCGCACCGGAAGAAGCGTAAGCATGAGCTATCGCGAACTCGTCGTCGAACTGGCCCGTGAGCACGCGGAGGCACTGTCCGACGCGCTGCTCGAACTCGGCGCGCTGTCGGTGTCCGTGGAAGACGCCGACGCCGACACGCCCGACGAACAGCCGCTCTTCGGCGAGCCGGGCCTCGTGCCCGACCGCACCGCGTGGCAGCACTCGCGCGTGGTCGCGCTGCTCGCGGCCGAGCATGAGCCGGCCGTGCTGCTCGCCGCGGCTGCCAACGAGATCGGCATCACCGAAACGCCGACGTTCATCGTCCGCGAAGTCGAGGAACAGGACTGGGTGCGACTCACTCAATCGCAGTTCGAGCCGATCCCGATCGGCGAGCGGATCTGGGTCGTGCCGTCGTGGCACGATGCGCCCGATCCCGATGCGCTCGTCCTCGAACTCGATCCGGGCCTCGCGTTCGGCACCGGCAGCCATCCGACCACGCGCCTGTGCATGGAATGGCTCGAGCAGTCGGTGAAACCGGGCCAATCGGTGCTCGACTACGGTTGCGGCTCGGGCATTCTCGCGATCCTCGCGAAGAAATGCGGGGCGAACCCCGTCATCGGCATCGACATCGATCCGCAAGCCGTCGAATCGGCACGGCAGAACAGCGAACGCAACCGTGCGGAAGTCACGTACGGGCTGCCCGATGCGTGCCCGGACGGCGAATTCGACATCGTCGTCGCGAACATCCTGTCGAATCCGCTGAAGCTGATGGCGTCGATGCTCGCATCGAAGGTCAAGCCGGGCGGGCGCATCGCGCTGTCGGGCGTGCTCGCGCGCCAGGCGGACGAAGTCGCGGCCGTCTACGCGCGCTACGTCGACATCTCGGTCTGGCGTGAACACGAAGGTTGGGTATGCCTCGCCGGAACCCGGCGCGAAAGCCATTAGAATAGCGCTGTCCTTCACTCTGGCCAGCAGGCCGCCCGGCTCGACATGCTTCTTGCGACGCGCTGCCCTCATTGCGAAACCGTCTTCCGGCTGCAGCAGGAACAGCTCTCGCTGCATCAAGGGCTCGTGCGCTGCGGGCATTGCCACGAAGTCTTCAACGCATCCGAGTCGCTCGTTCCCGAGCATGCGCAGCAGCCCGAGCCGGCCCTGACCGAACCGGCTGCCGCGCCGGACGAAGGCAACGCGCACCATCCGGCCCCGCCGGCCCGGCTGTTCACTGCCGATGCGCCGGCCGGGGCATCTTCCGACACCGATTACAAGCCGGAAGGCTGGGACATGTGGGCGCCGTGGCTCGACGCCGGCGTCGACCCGTCGCTGCAACACAACGTGCAGACCGTGCGCACCGAGCCGCTGATACCGCTCGCCCTTCCGTCCACCGACGCCGGCGTCGTTCACTTGTCGGGTACGCCCGCGCCGTTCGCCCCCTCCCCGGCCGAGCTGGACACTTCCGCAGCCGTCGCGCAACCAGCCGAATCGCTGCAGACGCAAACACCGCGGGATACCGAATCATCGGCCGCACCCGTCGAGCGCGACCCGCGTGAGCCGCGCTTCGTCGCACACCGCCCGTCGGACGCAGATACCGCTCACGATGCCGCCGAACCCGTCGGCACCGCGCACTTCGCCGTGCCGGACGACGAACGCGCGCCGCGCGAACCGCGTTTTGCATTCGCGCCGGCACCGGCCATCGCCGCGGCCGGATCCGAACCCGACACCGGTACCGGCGCAAAGGCACCGCACGACGAGAAACCAGCCGCGGCCGCCAGCGCGCCGGCCGCACCGTTCCCCGCTGCGCTGACCGACGACGATCGCCCCCACTTCGCCGTCACGCGCGAGACGCGCGCCCCGCAGCGGCGCGGAATGCTCGGCGGCTTTTTCGGCGGCCTCGTCGCCGCCGTGCTGGCCGTGCTGCTCGTCGCGCAACTCGCGTGGTGGCAACGCGAAACGCTGATGATCCACTGGCCGGTCACGCAAGGCTGGTTCCGGCAGGCCTGCGCGCCGCTCGGCTGCACGGTCGCGCCGCCGCGCGCGATCGACGGCCTGCGGCTCGACGCGACCGACCTGCGCCAGCTCGACGGCCCGCGCGAGCTCGAGCTGAAGGTACCGCTGACGAACCGCTACCGCGTCGCGCTCGCCTACCCGTCGCTCGAACTGACGCTGCTGGACGACACCAACCACGTGACCGTGCGCCGCGTGCTCGCGCCGCGCGACTACGTGCGCCCGGGCACGCCGATCGACGCCGGGTTGCCGCCCGGCACGACGCAGACGATGGTCGTCCGCCTCGAAACGAACGGCACGCCCGCCTCGAATTTCCGCGTCCAGATCTTCTATCCGTGACGCACCGCGGCGCGCGCATGCGCGCCCGTCTCAACCCGCGCGCCCGAGCGGCGCGCTATTTCGGAGCACGAACATGAGCAAAGTTACGCTGGGTGGCAACCCGATCGATCTCGCCGGCACGTTCCCGGCCGTCGGCGCCCAAGCCGCCGATTTCAAGCTGGTCGGCAAGGACCTCGCCGACCTGTCGCTCGCCAGCTTCGCCGGCAAGCGCAAGGTGCTGAACATCGTGCCGAGCCTCGACACGCCGACCTGCGCGACGTCGACCCGCAAGTTCAACGAAGCCGCATCGTCGCTCGACAACACGGTTGTCGTCGTCGTGTCGGCCGACCTGCCGTTCGCGGCGACGCGCTTCTGCACGACCGAAGGCCTCGAGAACGTCGTGACGGCTTCGACGTTCCGTACCGGCCGCGCATTCGCGAACGCATACGGCGTCGACGTGACGAGCGGCCCGCTGAACGGCCTGACCGCCCGTGCCGTCGTCGTGCTCGACGCGCAGGACAAGGTGATCCACGCGGAACTCGTCGGCGAAATCAAGGACGAGCCGAACTACGATGCAGCACTCGCCGCACTGAAGTAAGCTTTCTTTCGCTTTCCCCTGCCGCGCCGCGCCTTTCGCGCGGCGTTGTCGCGCAGGGTCCCTCATTTCTACAGGAACGCACACCTTGGCTACGTTGATTTGCGGCTCGATCGCCTACGACTCCATCATGACCTTCGAAGGGCGGTTCCGCGAGCACATCCTGCCCGACCAGGTGCACCTCATCAACCTGAGCTTCCTGGTGCCGACGATGCGCCGCGAATTCGGCGGCTGCGCGGGCAACATCGCGTACGCACTGCACCTGCTCGGCGGCGATGCACGCATGATGGGAACGGTGGGCGCGCTCGACGCGCAGCCGTATCTCGACCGCCTCGACCAGCTCGGCCTGCGCCGCGACCACGTTCGCGTGCTGCCCGACACCTATACGGCGCAGGCGATGATCACGACCGATCTCGACAACAACCAGATCGCGGCGTTCCACCCGGGCGCGATGATGCAGTCGCACCTGAACCACGCAGGCGACGCGCCGGACATCAAGCTCGCGATCGTCGGCCCTGACGGCTTCGACGGGATGGTCCAGCACGTGGAAGAACTCGCCAAGGCCGGTGTGCCGTTCGTGTTCGATCCGGGCCAGGGCCTGCCGCTGTTCGACGGTGCGACGCTGCGCCGCAGCATTGAACTTGCGACCTATGTAGCGGTCAACGACTACGAGGCCAAGCTGGTGAGCGACAAGACGGGATGGTCCGAAGATGAAATCGCCAGCCGGGTCGACGCCCTCGTCATCACGCGTGGCGAGCATGGCGCGACCATCCGCCACAAGCAGGGCGCGGAGCAGATTCCGGTCGTACCGGCCGAACACATCGCCGATCCGACCGGCTGCGGCGATGCCTTCCGGGGCGGCCTGCTGTACGGCATCGAGCATGGCCTCGACTGGGCAACCACGGGCCGCCTCGCGAGCCTGATGGGCTCGATCAAGATCGCCCACCAGGGGCCCCAGACTTACGTACTGACGCGCGCCGAGATCGACGCGCGCTTCGAGACTGCATTCGGTTACAGTCTCAAATGAATATTGTGGGAGAGCAAAGATGTTGACGAAAAAGACCCTCACGCTCGCGGCCATGCTGACGGCCTCGCTGACGCTCACCGGTTGCTTCACCGCGCCGGGCTCGGCGGATGTCTATAGCGTCGGCCAGGCGCAGCGCGAACAGACGGTTCGCATGGGCACGGTCGAAAGCGTCCGTGCAGTGCGCATCCAGTCCGACGGCGGCGGCAGTGCAATCGGCACGCTCGGCGGCGGCGCACTCGGTGCGGTGGCAGGCAGCGCGATCGGCGGCGGCAAGGGATCGATCCTGACCGCGATCGCGGGCGGTCTCGTCGGTGCGGTCGCAGGCAACGCAGTCGGCGAAAACCTCAGCACGGCGAACGGTGTCGAAATCACCGTGCGCCTCGACAACGGCGATCTGCGCTCGATCACGCAGGCAGCAAGCGGCGAAGCGTTCCGCGCCGGCGAGCGGGTGCGACTGCTGTCGAGCGGCGGCGTCACGCGCGTCACGCACTAACAGGTACCTCAGCTCGCGGCGCAAGCCGCGGTCGAACGCATGTGCGAAGCTGCACATGCGTTTTTTTTCGTCCGTACTCGCCGCTGCCCGCATACGGGCAGCCGGCATACGGGCAGCCGGCACACCGGCTCCCCGGCACATCGGCAAACACGGACGAAAAAAATCCCGCCACCTGAGCCAGATGGCGGGACTGATTGAGTAGCGCTACTCAACCCACGGACACCATGTGAGTGTCCGGGTGGTACGGCTCAGCCTCGATTACGGACGGCTGCCGGTCGGGAACGGCCATGCCGCTGCCGGGTTGAGCGCGGTCTTCACGCCCGATGCCGGCGCAACCGATGCGGTCGACGCGGTCGTTGCCGGCGCAGCCTTCTTCACGACGGCCTTCTTCGGAGCTGCAGCCTTCTTGGCCGGTGCAGCTGCCTTCTTCGCCGGAGCAGCGGCCTTCTTCGCAGGAGCAGCGGCAGCCTTCTTCGCAGCAGGCGCAGCCTTCTTCGCGGCAGCCTTCTTCGCAGGCGCGGCCTTCTTCGCAGCAGCCTTCTTAGCAGGCGCGGCCTTCTTCGCAGCAGCCTTCTTCGCCGGTGCAGCCTTCTTCGCAGCAGCCTTCTTCGCCGGTGCGGCCTTCTTCGCAGCAACCTTCTTCACTGCGACTTTCTTGGCTGCAACCTTCTTCGCTGCGGCCTTCTTCGCCGGTGCTGCCTTCTTCGCGGCAACCTTCTTCACCGCGACCTTCTTGGCTGCAACCTTCTTCGCTGCGGCCTTCTTCGCCGGTGCTGCCTTCTTCGCGGCAACCTTCTTCACCGCGACCTTCTTCGCAGCAACCTTCTTCACTGCAGCAGCCTTCTTCGCCGGAGCAGCAGCCTTCTTCGCAACGGTCTTCTTGGCAGCAACTTTCTTAGCAGCCGGTTTCTTCTTGGCGGTAGCCATGTTGTTCTCCTTCAGGTTCAGATGAGAGTCAGTTCAAACTACACCCTTCGTCAAAACCCGCTTCCCGCGGACGCTGTTCAGGACGTGCGCTTCGAAGCGGGCTATTCATCGGCGTACGCGGATACCACGCGCTTACGCTAATGAATACGGCATGGCGCGCGTGACCACCCGGCCTCGCGCGCCAAATCAAGTCGGTAGCCGGCGCACCTCGCGCCGCTACCCCTAATCGCTTGATCAAGCGGACCGCCACACGGCCGTCCGCTTTTTCCGGAGGGAAGTTTGCCCATCCCACTGAAGGGTTCGCAAAGTGCCTGTCGTGTCGTTGGGCCGTTAAGGCACCGGGCATGCTTTGCATCAGGCGTTCTTGCTCCTAAACCTTGGGCCGGGGCCGAGAGGCCACCGGCTGCTCACATCATGTGACGGGTTCGCTGCTGCGGGTTATTCCCAGGACAGCGCACCGCCCGTCTGATACTCGATCACACGCGTCTCGAAGAAGTTGCGTTCCTTCTTCAGGTCGATCATCTCGCTCATCCACGGGAACGGGTTTTCCTCGTTCGGGTACAGCGGATCGAGGCCGATCTGCTGGCAACGGCGGTTGCTGATGAAGCGCAGGTAGCTCTTGAACATCGACGCGTTCAAACCCAGCACGCCGCGCGGCATCGTGTCTTCGGCGTAGCGGTATTCGAGTTCGACAGCCTGCTTGAACAGCTCGCGGATCTCGGCGCGGAATTCCGCGGTCCAGAGATGCGGGTTCTCTAGCTTGATCTGGTTGATCAGGTCGATGCCGAAATTGCAGTGCATCGACTCGTCGCGCAGGATGTACTGATATTGCTCTGCAGCACCCGTCATCTTGTTCTGGCGGCCGAGCGCGAGGATCTGCGTGAACCCGACATAGAAGAACAGGCCTTCCATGATGCAGGCGAACACGATCAGCGACTTCAGCAGCTTCTGGTCCGCTTCGAGCGTGCCGGTCTTGAAGGCCGGATCCGTCAGCGTGTGGATGAACGGGATCAGGAATTCGTCCTTCGCGCGGATCGACGTGACCTCGTGGTACGCGTTGAAGATCTCGCCTTCGTCGAGACCGAGCGATTCGACGATATATTGGTACGCGTGCGTGTGGATCGCTTCCTCGAACGCCTGGCGCAGCAGGAACTGCCGGCACTCGGGCGCCGTGATGTGTCGGTACGTGCCGAGCACGATGTTGTTCGCCGCGAGCGAATCGGCCGTCACGAAGAAGCCGAGGTTGCGCTTCACGATGCGGCGCTCGTCCTCGGTCAGACCGTTCGGGTCCTTCCACAGTGCGATGTCGCGGGACATGTTGATTTCCTGCGGCATCCAGTGGTTCGCGCAACCGGCCAGATACTTTTCCCACGCCCACTTGTACTTGAACGGCACCAGCTGATTCACGTCAGTCTGGCCGTTGATGATGCGCTTGTCGGCGACATTGACCCGCGCTTCCGAACCGCCGGCGGGAACAGCCGATGCTTGCGGCGGCACCGCAAGATCGCCTTCGAAAATGTCACGGACCTGATGGGCGGCAGGCGTTGCAGCCTGCATTCCGACAGCCATCCCGGCGGAGGTGCGCATTGCGTTTTGCTGCGCTCCGCTCGCGGGGGTTACGGCAGTCTTCTCGTCATCCCAGTTGAGCATAAATTCTCACCATCAATTTAGAACGGTTTGTACCATCTTTTCCTGAGCGATAAAAGGGTTCGCTCACGAAAAATCCTTTTTTCGATTCGCGTTGCGACCTCGATACAACACTTTGAGCAACGCATCGTCATTCATGCAGCGCGCGATGTGAGTCGCGCGTGTATCGCGAGGTGCGCTCGACGCATCGAACGCTGATCGAAACGCGACGTCGTCGGGGATGTTTCGATCGCTTGTCACTGCCTGCAACGCAGGTGCCGCGTTACAGATTCCTTATCATTTTTTTAGTTGAGAGCGGCGCACACTTCAACCTCGATCGGTCGTCGTGTGCGCCGCCCTTGCCTGCTTCTCAGGTCAGGCGCACTGCGTTACTGGCACGCTTCGCACTCGTCGAAGCCAGGATCGCCCGGACGCATCGTGCACACCGGACCATCCGCCTCGACCGGCGCGAGTGCCGGCGCTGCGTTGACCGCGCCCGACGACGCATCGCCGCCCGCCGCACCAAAGCCGCCCGCTGCGCCTTGCGCGCCGCCGCTGCTCGAGCCGCCGGTCGGCACTGCGTTCAGTGCGCCGTGCGCGACCGTCGACTTCTCGACGTGCGTCGCCGCCATCGTGCGGAGGTAGTAGGTCGTCTTCAGGCCGCGCAACCATGCGAGCTTGTAGACCTCGTCGAGCTTCTTGCCCGACGCGCCGCCCATGTAGATGTTCAGCGACTGCGCCTGGTCGATCCACTTCTGGCGACGCGATGCCGCTTCGACCAGCCACGTCGGGTCGACTTCGAACGCGGTCGCGTAGATCGCGCGCAGGTCGGCCGGGATGCGGTCGATGCGCGACAGCATGCCGTCGAAGTACTTCAGGTCGGCGACCATCACTTCGTCCCACAGGCCGCGTTCCTTCAGGTCGCGGACGAGGTACTCGTTGACCACCGTGAATTCGCCCGACAGGTTCGACTTCACGTACAGGTTCTGGAAGGTCGGCTCGATACAGGCCGACACGCCGATGATGTTCGAGATCGTCGCCGTCGGCGCGATCGCGACGCAGTTCGAGTTGCGCATGCCGTGTGCGGCGATCCGCGAACGCAGCGACGTCCAGTCGAGCGACTCCGACGTGTCGACCTCGACGTAGCCGCCGCGCGCTTCCGTCAGCAGCTTCAGCGTGTCCTGCGGGAGGATGCCGCGATCCCACAGCGAGCCGCGGTAGCTCGAGTAGCGGCCGCGCTCTTCGGCCAGCTCGGTCGACGCGTAGTACGCGTAGTAGCAGACCGCTTCCATCGAACGATCGGCGAACTCGACCGCCGCTTCCGACGCGTACGGCGTGCGCAGCAGGTGCAGGCAGTCCTGGAAGCCCATGATGCCCATGCCGACCGGACGGTGCTTCAGGTTCGAGTTACGCGCCTTCGGCACCGCGTAGTAGTTGATGTCGATCACGTTGTCGAGCATGCGCATCGCGACGCTGATCGTGCGCTTCAGCTTCTCGTGGTCGAGCGCGTAGCTTCCGTCGGCCTGCTTCACCAGGTGGGCGACGAGGTTCACCGAGCCGAGGTTGCACACCGCGATTTCGGTGTCGCTCGTGTTCAGCGTGATTTCCGTGCACAGGTTCGACGAGTGGACGACGCCGACGTGTTGCTGCGGCGAGCGCACGTTGCACGGATCCTTGAACGTGATCCACGGGTGGCCCGTCTCGAACAGCATGCCGAGCATCTTGCGCCAGAGCTGCTGCGCCGGGATCTTCTTGAACAGCTTGATCTCGCCGCGCGCGACCTTCTCTTCGTAAGCCGTGTAAGCCTTCTCGAAATCGGCGCCGAACTTGTCGTGCAGGTCCGGGCAGGTCGACGGCGAGAACAGCGTCCAGTCGGCGCCTTCCATCACGCGCTTCATGAACAGGTCGGGAATCCAGTTCGCCGTGTTCATGTCGTGCGTACGGCGGCGGTCGTCGCCGGTGTTCTTGCGCAGTTCGAGGAATTCCTCGATGTCGAGGTGCCACGATTCGAGGTACGCGCAGACCGCGCCCTTGCGCTTGCCGCCCTGGTTGACCGCGACGGCCGTGTCGTTCACGACCTTCAGGAACGGGACCACGCCTTGCGACTTGCCGTTCGTGCCCTTGATATGCGAGCCGAGTGCACGCACGCGCGTCCAGTCGTTGCCCAGGCCGCCGGCGAACTTCGACAGCAGTGCGTTTTCCTTCAGCGCTTCATAGATGCCGTCGAGATCGTCCGCGACCGTCGTCAGGTAGCACGACGACAGCTGCGAGCGGTGCGTGCCCGAGTTGAACAGCGTCGGCGTCGAGCTCATGAAGTCGAAGCTCGACAGCACGTTGTAGAACTCGATCGCGCGCGTCTCGCGGTCGATCTCGTTCAGCGACAGGCCCATCGCGACGCGCATGAAGAATGCCTGCGGCATTTCAATGCGGGTGCCGTCGACGTGCAGGAAGTAACGGTCGTACAGCGTCTGCAGGCCGAGGTAGCCGAACTGCAGGTCGCGGTTCGCGTCGAGCGCTTCGCCGAGGCGCTTCAGGTCGAACTGCAGCAGCTTGTCGTCGAGCAGGCCGGCGTCGACGCCGCGCTTCAGGAACTGCGGGAAGTATTCCGCGTAACGGGCCGGCATCTCGGCCTGGACGACTTCCTCGCCGAGGATCTCGCGACGGATCGTGTGCAGCAGGATGCGGGCCGTGACCTGGCTGTACGCCGGGTCCTTCTCGATCATCGTGCGCGCCGCGAGGATCGCCGAGTCGTAGACCTGGCTCATCGGCACGCCGTCGTACAGGTTCTTCACCGTTTCGGCGACGATCGGGTCAGGGTTAACCGCAGCGCCGAGGCCGTCGCATGCCGATACGATCAGCGCGCGCAGTGCGTTCAGGTCGAGCGGACGCGTGACGCCGTTGTCGACGACGTTGATGCCGGTGCTCGATTCGCCGCCCGCTGCCGCTGCTTCCTCGCCCGCATGCTGGCGCTCGAGGTGACGCTTCTCGCGATACAGCACGTACGCACGCGCGACGTTGTGCTCGCCGCCGCGCATCAGCGCGAGTTCGACCTGGTCCTGGATGTCTTCGATATGGAACGTACCGCCGTTCGGGCGGCTGCGCACGAGCGCGCGCACGACGTTGTGCGTCAGCTGTTCGACCTGCTCGCGCACGCGCGCCGAAGCCGCGCCCTGCCCGCCGTTGACGGCCAGGAAAGCCTTGGTCACCGCGATCGCGATCTTCGAAGGTTCGAACGATACGACGCTGCCGTTGCGGCGGATCACCTTGTAGTCGGCGAACGTGGCCTGCGGCGCGAGCGCCTTCGCGCCCTGTTCGGTCCCGCCGAGCGGACGGCTCGAGGCGCTCTCGTACTGGGACGTCGCGTTGTCGGTGGTTTGCATGTGCAAAGCTCCTGGTGTTGGATGGTGCGGAGAGAACCGCGGATTAAAACGAACGCTGCGCAACGCGGTGCGCGAGCGGTAAGAGGCGAGCGATGCGCCGGGGAAGCCGGTTCGGTCGATGCGCGACAACCGAGCCGGTCGTGTGCTTCGTCATGTATCCCCTGCCCCGTCGAAGTTCGCTGCGCTGATCGCGACGCCTGGACCGCCCGGCCTGACGCGCCGCCCTGAGAACCCTGTCCGCCGGCGTTGGCCGCCGGCCGGTGCCGCTCGGGTTTCCCCTGCGACACACACTATATCTAGTGCAGAACCGCTCAACTGGCACCAAGTATAGTGGACATTCGGAGGACGTCCAAACGGATAATTTGCGGTGGAGGTCTTGACATCGCTCACGCGCAGACACGACAAGGCATTGGTCGGAGAAAAAACTTTCTCCGGTCAAAAAACCCCGCGATCAGTGCTGACGGAAAGGAAAGTATTCGGCGGAAAACCCGGCATCGCTCGCGAAGCGTTGCCAATCGAAATGCGGGCCCGGGTCGGTCTTGCGGCCCGGCGCGACGTCCGAGTGCCCCGCGAATGCGTCGACCGGGTAGCGTGCGGCGAGCGCGCGGGAGAGTGCGGCGAGCGTCGCGTACTGCGCGTCGTCGAACGGCACGTCGTCCGCGCCCTCGAGCTCGATGCCGATGGAGAAGTCGTTGCAGCGCGGCCGGCCGAAGAATTCGGACGAGCCCGCGTGCCACGCGCGCTCGTCGCACGACACGAACTGCACGAGTTCGCCGCTGCGGCGGATCAGGAAGTGCGCGGACACGCGCACGCCGCGCAGGTGGCTCTGGTAATAAGGGTGCGCATCGCAGTCGAGGCGATTCAGGAACAGCGCCTCGATCGCGTCGCCGCCGAACTCGCCGGGCGGCAAGCTGATGTTGTGGACGACGACGAGCGTCGGCACCGCGCCCGCGGGCCGCACCTCGTAATTCGGCGACGGCGCGTGGCGCGCTTCACGCACCCAGCCGTGCGCATCGACCGACAGTCGTGCTGCGTCGTTCATCGGGCGTCGTGGCCGCTCGCGCGTGCGCCGTGGCGCTGCGCGTGCTCGGTGCTGCAGAAGTATTCGCCGCCCGCGACGACGGCATCGCCCTTCGGCGCATGCACGCCGCATTCGGCGCAGCGCACCATCGGCTCGGGCAGCGAGCGAGCGGCGTCGCCGTTCGGCCGTGCAGCCCCGGGGCCACCGGTGCCGGGCGCGCCGTCGTAACCGGCGCCGCGGCCGGTGCGCGCCTGCGCGTGCTCCTGCGCCTGGCGCAGCTTGCGCGCGAGCCACGAACCCGCGAAGAAGAGAAGGATCAGGAGAAGAATCTGTCGCATCGGAAACCTGCGTTCAAACCACGGAACGGTGCAGCAGCACCTCGAAAACGAACCGGCTGCCGACATACGCGAGCAGCAGCGCGGCGAACGACACGAGCACCCAGCGCGCGGCACCGCGGCCACGCCAGCCCGACGTCTTGCGGGCGACCAGCAGGCCGCCGAACATCAGCCACGACAGGATCGCGAATACGGTCTTGTGGTCGAGCCGTAGCGCGCGCGCGTCGACCTGCTCGCTGAACAGGATGCCCGACGCGAGCGTCAGCGTGAGCAGCACGAAGCCGGCGCCGATCAGGCGGAACAGCAGCTTCTCGAGCGTGAGCAGCGGCGGCAGCGTCTCGAGCCAGCTCGCGATCCAGCCCGTCGAGCCGTCGCGTCCGCCGCTCCTCAGCGACTGCAGGCGCCGCTCGACCATCAGCATCAGGATCGCGTGCAGCGCGGCGATCGCAAACAGCCCGTACGCGATGTTCGCGATCAGGAAGTGCAGCTTGAACAGCGGCGCTGCGGCATAAGGAAGCACCCGCACGCCGCCGAACACGAGCGGCAGCAGCGACGCACCGCATGCGAGCGGCAGCACGAGCAGCCGCAGGCTGTCGAGCGGGAAGAAGAAGCTCTCGATCCAGTAGATGCCGGCGCCGAGCCAGAACATCGCGGACAGCGCGAACGCGAAGCCGAACACCATCGCGTCGTGCGGGAAGATGGTCGTATGGAGCAGCACGCCGTGCGCGACGAGCGCGGCGAACAGCAGCGCGCGGCCGGCCCCGCTCATCCCGGACGCGGCGGACGCGGGAACCGGCACGGCCGGCACGCTCGCGACGAGCGGCGTCGCGCCCTGGCGGTGCGTGCGCCAGCCTGCGACGGCAAGGCCGCCGTACAGGAATGCGGTGAGGGCATACAGTACAATATCCATGTTCGAAGTTTACACTAGGCCCCCTTCCCGCGACGGCTCCCTTTGTTCGGTTCCGCCGCGCCTTCGGGCCCCACTGTCCATCGCTCCCCATGCTCGACAATCTCACTCAACGGATGGCGCGCGTCGTCAAGACGCTGCGCGGCGAGGCCCGGCTTACCGAGGCGAACACGCAGGAGATGCTCCGCGAGGTGCGTCTCGCGCTGCTGGAGGCCGACGTTTCGCTGCCGGTCGTCCGCGAATTCATCGCCAAGGTCAAGGAAAAGGCGCTCGGCGAAGAAGTGATCAGCAGCCTGTCGCCGGGTCAGGCGCTCGTCGGCGTGGTCCAGAAGGAACTGACCGCCGTGATCGGCGGCGACTACGAAGGCAAGGCCGCCGAGCTGAACCTCGCGGTCACGCCGCCCGCGGTGATTCTGATGGCCGGCCTGCAGGGCGCGGGCAAGACCACGACCGCCGGCAAGCTCGCGAAGCTGCTGCGCGAGAAGTACAAGAAGAAGGTGCTGACCGTGTCGTGCGACGTGTATCGCCCGGCCGCAATCATGCAGCTGAAAACGGTGACCGAGCAGGTCGGCGCCGACTTCTTCCCGTCCACGCCGGACCAGAAGCCCGTCGACATCGCGGTCGCGGCCGTCGACTGGGCGAAGCGCCACTACCATGACGTGCTGATCGTCGATACGGCCGGCCGCCTCGGTATCGACGAGGCGATGATGCAGGAAATCGCCGCGCTGCACGGCACGCTGAAGCCGGCCGAAACGCTGTTCGTCGTCGACGCGATGCTCGGCCAGGACGCGGTCAACACCGCGAAGGCGTTCAACGACACGCTGCCGCTCACCGGCGTCGTGCTGACCAAGCTCGACGGCGATTCGCGCGGCGGCGCCGCGTTGTCGGTGCGTCACGTCACGGGCAAGCCGATCAAGTTCGTCGGCGTGGCCGAGAAGCTCGACGGTCTCGAGGTGTTCCACCCCGACCGGATGGCAAACCGGATCCTCGGCATGGGCGACATCCTCGCCCTCGTCGAGGAGGCGCAGCGCGGCGTCGACGTGCAGGCCGCGCAGAAGCTCGCCGACAAGGTCAAGAAAGGCGGCGACTTCGACCTGAACGATTTCCGCGCGCAGATCTCGCAGATGAAGAACATGGGCGGCCTGTCGTCGCTGATGGATAAGCTTCCGGCGCAGTTCCAGCAGGCGGCGGCCGGCGCCGACATGGGCCAGGCCGAGAAGTCGATCCGCCGGATGGAAGGCATCATCAGCTCGATGACGCCCGCCGAGCGCGCGAAACCCGAGATCATCAAGGCGACGCGCAAGCGCCGCATTGCAGCCGGCGCGGGCGTGCCGGTGCAGGAAGTCAACCGGATGCTGAACCAGTACGACCAGATGCGTACGATGATGAAGAAGCTGAAGGGCGGCAACATGCAGAAGATGATGCGCGGCCTGAAGGGCATGATGCCCGGCATGCGCTGATTCCGCCGATCGGCCGGCGCGCGGGTTTTTGCTGTAGCGCGCGCCGGCCGTTCTGCTTCATTCTTATTTGTATACCGACTGCCCGCCAGAACACATGAACCGCGAAGAAGCCCTCCACATTTTCAACCACTCCGAAGAGATCGTCTCGGCCGACGCCGTCAATGCGTCGATCTCCCGGATGGCCGACGCGATCCGCGCCGAGATCGGCGATGCGTTCCCGCTCGTTCTCTCGGTGATGGGCGGCGCCGCGGTGTTTACCGGGATGCTGCTGCCGCATCTCGATTTCCCGCTCGAATTCGACTACATCCACCTGACCCGCTACCGCAACACGACGCAGGGCAGCCCGGAAATGCACTGGCGCGTCGCGCCGCGCGAATCGGTGAAAGACCGGATCGTGCTCGTGCTCGACGACATCCTCGACGAAGGCGAGACGATGGCCGCGATCCGCGACCGCATCCTCGACATGGGCGCGAAGCGCTTCATGTCGGCCGTGCTGTGCGAGAAGACGCTCGCGAAGGCAAAGCCGCTGCACCCCGACTTCTGCGGCTTCGCGGTGCCGGATCGCTACGTGTTCGGCTGCGGGATGGATGCGAAGGGCTACTGGCGCAACCTGCCGACGATCCGCGCGCTGACCACGAACGTCTGAGCGCCCCGCTCCGCACTATATAAATAGAAGGCGGCGCTCCGGTTTCCCGGAGCGCCGCCTTTTTTGTGGGCACACACCGCGCCGCCTACAGCTGGTGCACGAATGCGCGGATGCCGCCCAGCATCATCTCGACCGAAATCGCGACGAGCACGAGGCCCATCAACCGCTCGAACGCCGCGACGGTCCGTTCGCCGATCCATTGCTGGATCCGCTCGGCCAGCACGAGCGTCACCGCGCAGACGATCATCGTGACCGTCAGCGCGCCGACCCACTCGAGCATCTTGCCGGGCCCCTGCGACGTCAGCAGCATCACCGTCGCGAGCGCCGACGGCCCGGCGAGCGCCGGAATCGCGAGCGGCACGATGAACGGCTCGCCGCCCGCGCGCGGATCGTTGCCGAGTGCGCCGTCCGGATGCGGGAAGATCATCCGCAGCGCGATCAGGAACAGCACGATCCCGCCGCCGAGCCGCAACGACAGGTCGGTGAGGCTCATCATCCGCAGGAAGCGGTCGCCGACCAGCATGAAGAACAGCAGGATCACGAACGCGATCCCCACTTCACGCAGGATCAGCTTCACGCGCCGCTCGCGCGGCACATCCCGCATGGCCGAAATGAACAGCGGGATGTTGCCGAGCGGATCGGTGATCAGCACCAGGAGCACGGTGGCCGACAGGAAGGTGTATTCCACCGCGTTCCCCGGTCGGTGCGCTTAGCGCGCGAGCGCGGCGCGGATCTTCTCCGCGACCGTCGCCGCAGCCGCGTCGGCCGGCAGCAGCGTCGCTTCGGCGTCGCGGCGGCCCTGATACTCGATCTTGCCTTCCTTCAGGCCGCGCTCGCCGATCACGAGACGATGCGGCACGCCGATCAGCTCCCAGTCGGCGAACATCACGCCCGGGCGCTCGCCGCGATCGTCGAGGATCACGTCGATGCCGGCCGCGGCGAGTTCCGCATACAGCTTGTCGGCGGTCTCGCGCACCATGTCGCTGCGGTCATAGCCCATCGGGCACAGCACGACTTCGAACGGCGCGATCGATTCGGGCCAGATGATGCCGCGGTCGTCGAAGTTCTGTTCGATCGCCGCGCCGAGAATGCGCGTGACGCCGACGCCGTAGCAGCCCATCAGCATCGGCTGCGGCTTGCCCGACTCGTCAAGGAACGTCGCGCCCATCGCTTCCGAATACTTGGTGCCGAGCTGGAACACATGGCCGACCTCGATGCCGCGGCAGATGTCGATCACGCCCTTGCCGTCCGGCGACGGGTCGCCCTTCTTCACGTTGCGCACGTCGGCGACGTCCGGCTCGGGCAGGTCGCGGCCCCAGTTCACGCCGGCGATGTGATAGTCGACCTCGTTCGCGCCGACGACGAAGTCGCTCATGTTCGCGACCGTGCGATCGGCGATCACCTTCACCGGCTTCTTGGTGCCGACCGGGCCGAGATAGCCCGGCGGCGTGCCGAACCACTCGACGATTTCCTGCTCGGTCGCGAAGCGGTGGTTCTTCAGGCCCGGCAGCTTCGACACCTTGATCTCGTTCAGGTCGTGGTCGCCGCGCAGCATCACGAGCCAGATGGTCGGCTCGGCGCCTTCGTTGTCGGTCGCGAGCACGATCGACTTGATCGTGCGCTCGAGCGGGATGGCCAGCAGTTCGGCGACGGCTTCGCACTTCGCCTTGCCCGGCGTCCCGACCTTTTCCATCGCTTCGGCCGGCGCCGCGCGTTCGGCGATCAGCGGCAGCGCTTCGGCCGCCTCGACGTTCGCCGCGAATTCGGACGTCGGGCAGTACGCGATCGCGTCCTCACCGGTGTCGGCGATCACGTGGAATTCGTGCGAGAAGTTGCCGCCAATCGAGCCGCTGTCGGCCGCGACCGCGCGGAACTCGAGGCCGAGACGCGTGAAGATGCGCACGTACGCGTCGTACATCTTGCGATACGACTCGTTCAGGCCGGCCGCATCCTTGTCGAACGAGTACGCGTCTTTCATGATGAATTCGCGGCCGCGCATCACGCCGAAGCGCGGACGGATCTCGTCGCGGAACTTCGTCTGGATCTGGTAGAAGTTCACCGGCATCTGCCGGTAACTCTTGATCTGGTTGCGCGCGATGTCGGTGATGACTTCCTCGTGCGTCGGCCCGATCACGAAGTCGTTGTCCTTGCGGTCCTTGAAGCGCAGCAGCTCGGGGCCGTACTGTTCCCAGCGGCCCGATTCCTGCCACAGCTCGGCCGGCTGCACGGCCGGCATCAGCAGCTCGATGGCGCCCGCCCGGTTCATTTCCTCGCGCACGATCGCCTCGACCTTGCGAATCGAACGCAGGCCGACCGGCAGGTAGTTATAGATACCGCCGGCGACGCGACGGATCATGCCGGCGCGCACCATCAGCTTGTGGCTGACGATCTCTGCGTCGGCGGGTGCTTCTTTCAGGGTGCCGATAAAGAAACGGGAAGCTTTCATGCGGACGGTTCCAAAAACGGCGCCCCCAGGCGGGGCGCCCGAAAAAGTTTCAAGGTGAAAAAGCTGCGCGCGGCGAACAGCAATGGACGACGATGGCGCAGACGACGTAGCAGACTAATCAGGGACAATTCAGCCGGTGTACCCCGCGCGGATTCGCTCCGCTACGGTGCGCAGCGCCCGTTATCTGTTTATAATCAAAGCAATTTTAAAGGATTCGAAGGTGGTTGTATGCTGGATCGTGAAGGCTTTCGCCCGAACGTCGGCATCATCCTCTTGAACGCGCGCAACGAGGTGTTTTGGGGCAAGCGGCTCCGCGAGCATTCCTGGCAGTTTCCTCAAGGTGGGATCAAGTACGGCGAGACCCCCATGCAGGCGATGTACCGGGAGCTGCACGAGGAAACGGGCCTGCATCCGGAACACGTCAAGATAATCGGCCGCACTCGCGACTGGTTGCGTTATGAGGTGCCTGACAAGTTCATCAAACGCGAAGTACGCGGTCATTACCGCGGCCAGAAGCAGATCTGGTTCCTGCTGCGGATGGTCGGACGCGATTGCGACATTTGCTTGCGCGCGACCGACCACCCGGAGTTCGATGCGTGGCGCTGGAACGAGTACTGGGTGCCGCTCGATGCGGTGATCGAGTTCAAGCGGGATGTCTATCAGTTGGCGCTGACGGAACTGTCGCGCTTCCTGCGCCGCCCGGCGCAGCGAGCCGAGAAGCCGCGTGGGCCGCGTCTGTCGCGCTATCCGCGCGTCATTGGCGCACAGGCCCAGCAGACGCTGACGATTGTCGACGCATCGGTAGTCTGTTCGGAGATCGAAGTGGAAGCGAGCACGCTCGACGAGATGCCGCCCCACGTGATCGTCGGCAAATGACGAATCGAACTGCATGACCGGGCGCGACCTAGGTGTCGCGCCCTTTTTTTACGAGGAATGCATATTGAAAGCGATTGCTCTCGCGCTCGCATCGATTGCCGCGGTGGCCACGCTGGCAGGTTGCGCGAATTCGAAGACGCCGACCGACAAGGATGACAGCGAGTTCGTGTATCTGCTGGACCGCCAGGGAACCTGGAAGGAAAACACGGTCGACTCGCTGCCGCCGCTGCCGCAGGCGAGCGACCTGCTGCCGTTCAACGTATCGCAGAACACGCCGCTCAAGTTCTTCGTCGATGCGAAGTCGCTCGCGGTCGGCACCGACGGCGTCGTGCGCTACGCGGTCGTCGTCACGAGCCCGGCCGGTGCGCGCAACGTGAACTACGAGGGCATCCGCTGCGACACCTACGAATGGCGGCAGTATGCAGGCCTGAATTCGGACCACGACGGCTGGGATCGCACGGTCGAGAACGATTGGCAGCGCATCGAGAACGGCGAGCTGAATGCCTACCACTCGGCGCTGTATCAGGATTACTTCTGCGCGAACAAGATGCCGCAAGGCTCGACCCGGCAGATCCTGGAGAACATCCGGTTTCACCGTACCGCGATGAGCCAGTTGCGCTGATGGCGCGCGGCGCCGCTCTTTCTGCCGTCCGCTGCATGAAAAAGCCCGCATCACGCGGGCTTTTTCATTTGACGGCCTGAACCGGCAACGCGAATGATCACACCAGCACCAGATTGTCGCGATGGATCAGTTCGGGCTCCAGCATGTAGCCGAGCACGGATTCGATCTCGCCGCTCGGCTTGCGGTGAATCAGTTTCGTCTCCGCGCTGCTGTAGTTCGTGAGCCCGCGCGCCACTTCGCGCCCGTCGGGGCCGACACACGCGATGACTTCGCCGCGCGCGAACGCACCCTGTACGTCGATCACGCCGATCGGCAGCAGGCTCTTGCCGCCGGCCGTCAGTTTCTCGACCGCGCCCGCATCGATCACGACATGGCCGCGCACCTGCAGGTGGTCGGCCATCCACTGCTTGCGTGCCGCCATCCGCGCAGTACGTGCGATCAGCTGCGTGCCGATCGCCTCGCCGGCCGCCAGACGCACGAGCACGTCGGACTCCCGGCCGCTCGCGATCACCGTATTTGCACCGCTGTGCGCCGCGCGCTTCGCCGCGAGGATCTTCGTCAGCATCCCGCCGCGGCCAAGGCTCGAGCCCGCACCGCCCGCCATCGCCTCGAGTTCCGGCGCGCCCGCATTCGCTTCCGCGACGAGCGTCGCGTTCGGATCCTTGCGCGGATCGGCCGTAAACAGCCCCGACTGATCGGTCAGGATGATCAGCGCATCGCCTTCGATCAGGTTTGCAACGAGCGCGCCGAGCGTGTCGTTGTCGCCGAACTTGATTTCATCGGTGACGACCGTGTCGTTCTCGTTGATGATCGGCACGACGCCGAGCCGCAACAGCGTCAGCAGCGTCGATCGCGCATTCAGGTAGCGCTCGCGATCCGCCAGGTCGGCATGCGTCAGCAGGATCTGCGCGGTGCGGATGTCGTGCTCGGTGAAGCGGCTCTCGTAGACCTGCGCAAGCCCCATCTGGCCGACCGCGGCCGCCGCCTGCAACTCGTCGATTTCCCGCGGCCGCTTGCTCCAGCCGAGCCGCTGCATCCCTTCGGCGATCGCGCCCGAGCTGACGAGCACGACTTCCTTGCCCTGGGCGCGCAGCGCGGCGATCTGGGCCGCCCAGCGGCCGATTGCAGCATGATCGAGCCCCTTGCCGTCGTTGGTCACGAGGCTGGAGCCCACCTTCACCACCAATCGCTTCGAATCCGCGATGATCGAACGCATCCTGCACTGTCTCCTGTATCTGATGCCTGCCCGGCCGGGCGCGATTGAGCGCCGACGCCGGGCGGCACACCCGGCGCGCTCCGGAACCACTCAGTCGTCGTCGCCCGGCGCGGCCTCGCCCTTCGCAGGCGGCGCGTCGCGGAAACGCACGTCCGCCGCGAGATCTTCCGCCTCCGCCGCGCGATGCGCGTCCGAATGTTCGGAGAGGTAGTCGTAGATCGCGTAGCACAGTGCTTCACAGCCCTGGCCCGTCAGTGCCGAAATCTCGAACACCGGGCCGTCCCACTCGAAGCGCTCGAGGAAATCCGCGACGCGCGCCTTGCGCTCGTCTTCCGGCACCATGTCGAGCTTGTTGAGCACGAGCCAGCGCGGCTTCTCGTAGAGCGCCTCGTCGTATTTGCGCAGCTCGCCGACGATCGCCGTCGCTTCGGCAACCGGATCGACGCTTTCGTCGAACGGCGCAAGATCGACCAGATGCAGCAGCACGCCGGTGCGCTGCAGGTGGCGCAGGAACTGATGGCCGAGGCCCGCGCCTTCGGCGGCACCCTCGATCAGCCCCGGGATGTCGGCGATCACGAAGCTCTTGCTCGGGCCGACCCGCACCACGCCGAGATTCGGCGCAAGCGTCGTGAACGGGTAGTCGGCGATCTTCGGCCGCGCATTCGACACCGACGAGATGAACGTCGACTTGCCTGCGTTCGGCATGCCGAGCAGGCCGACATCGGCGAGCACCTTCAGCTCGAGCTTCAGCATGCGACGTTCGCCGGGCTTGCCGTCCGTCTTCTGGCGCGGCGCGCGGTTCGTGCTCGACTTGAAATGCAGGTTGCCGAGCCCGCCGGCACCGCCCTGCGCAAGCATCACCTGCTGGTCGTGCTCGGTCAGGTCGGCGATCAGCTCGCCGGTATCCATGTCGCTGATGATCGTGCCGACCGGCATGCGCAGCGTGACGTCGTCGCCACCCTTGCCGTAACAATCCGAGCCTCGCCCGTTTTCGCCGTTGCGCGCCAGATGCTTCTTCGCGTAACGGTAGTCGATCAGCGTGTTGATGTTGCGGTCGGCGATCGCGTACACGCTACCGCCCCGACCGCCGTCGCCGCCGTCCGGCCCGCCGAACGGGACGAATTTCTCGCGGCGCATCGACGCACTGCCATCGCCTCCGTCGCCGGCGATGACTTCGATTCGTGCTTCGTCAATGAACTTCATTCGTCACTCCGCCCAGTATTTCCGCTATTGTGCCGCGCGCCGGCACGCTTGAACAATCTGCCGTTCGGCCGATCGTACGCCGGTTGCGCAACGGTCGCCGGAACGCGCACGCGCCCGGCGGCCAAATAAAAAAAGGCCCCGCGAAGACTGCGGGGCCTTTCGGCTACGAAGCCCGTGGGTGCCTGAACTTAGGCAGCCGCCGGGACGACGATGACCAGATGCTTCTTGTCCGCGCCCTTCGTCGCGAACTTGACGTGACCGTCGACCAGCGCGAACAGGGTGTGATCCTTGCCCATGCCGACGTTCTCGCCTGCGTGCATGCGCGTACCGCGCTGACGCACGATGATGCCGCCGGCATTGATTGCCTGGCCGCCGTACACTTTCACGCCGAGACGTTTCGACTCGGAGTCGCGGCCGTTCCGGGAAGAGCCGCCTGCCTTTTTGTGTGCCATCTGATTGCTCCTTTACCGAGGCGCTTACGCGTTGATCGCGTCGATGCGCAGCTCAGTGTAGTTCTGGCGGTGGCCGCCGTGCTTTTGGTAGTGCTTCCGGCGACGCATCTTGAAGATGGTGACCTTGGCATGACGACCGTGCGACACAACGGTGGCCTTGACGGAAGCCCCACTGACCAGCGGCGTACCGAACTTAATCGATTCGCCTTCGCCCACTGCGAGAACCTGGTCGAGCGTGATTTCAGCGTCAATGTCAGCCGGTATCTGTTCTACTTTGAGTTTTTCGCCAACGGCAACCTTGTACTGCTTGCCGCCGGTTTTTATGACCGCGTACATTGAGAACCTCACTCTGGATCCAATTTTTCCGCACACCACGCGCGGAAAACACGTGATTATACATGGGGTTAGCACCGAAGTCAAAACCGATCGACGATTGCCTCGCGCGGGCCTCGGCCGAACGGCCAAATTCGCGGCTGCGGCACGTGTGACAGACCGGGATATCTCGGATTCGACTTATAATCCGCGGCATCACCCAATTCCATCATCATGTCGTCGTCCACCGCCTCCCCCACCCTCAGCGCCGCCCACCTGCTCGCTCCGATCACCAGCGACATGGAGCAGGTGAATCGCGTTATCCGGCAAAGCCTCGCGTCCGACGTGCTGTTGATCAACCAGATCGCCGAGTACATCATCGGCGCGGGCGGCAAGCGGCTGCGCCCGGCGTTGCTGCTGCTCGTCGCCGGTGCACTCGGCGAGACGTCGCACCAGCGGCACGTGCTGGCCGCCGTCGTCGAGTTCATCCACACGGCCACGCTGCTGCACGACGACGTCGTCGACGAATCCGAGCTGCGCCGCGGCCGCCAGACCGCCAATGCGCTGTTCGGCAACGCGGCGAGCGTGCTGGTAGGCGACTACCTCTATTCGCGCTCGTTCGAGATGATGGTCGGCGTCGGCAAGATGCGCGTGATGGAGATCCTGTCCGAAGCAACGACGATCATTTCCGAAGGCGAGGTGCTGCAGCTCCTCAACATGCACGACGCGGACGTCGACGAAGCGCGCTACATGCAGGTGATCCGCTACAAGACGGCCAAGCTGTTCGAGGCATCGGCACGCCTGGGCGCGGTGCTCGCGGGCGCCGATGCGCCGACCGAGGCCGCCGCCGCCGAATACGGCCGCCGGATCGGCACCGCATTCCAGATCATGGACGACTGGCTCGACTACGCGGGCACCGTCGAGGCAATGGGCAAGAATGCCGGCGACGACCTCCGCGAAGGCAAGCCGACGCTGCCGCTCATCTATCTGATCGAGCGCGGCACGCCCGAGCAGGCAGCGCTGGCACGCGAGGCGATCGAACAGGGCGGCACCGATCGCTTCGACACGATTTTCGAAGCGATCACGCGCTCGGGCGCACTGGATCACACGCTCGAATGTGCGCGCCAGGAGGCGCAGGCGGCAGCGGCCGCGATCGCCGCATTCCCCGATTCGATCTACAAGGAGAGCCTGCTCGCGCTGTGCTCTTACTCGACGTCGCGGCAGTCCTGATTGCATGTCATGTGTCGCCGCCACGGCTGCGACACATGTTCGACACGGGAAAATCACCTGTCTCGAAAATTTTTTTCTCCAAGGGCTTCCCTTCTTGAAGAAACGTCGTTATAGTTATGTTCTTGCTTGACGACGCAGCGGTCTTGAAGAAGACGGCGAAATCGGAAGAGTACAAATCGGGGTGTAGCTTAGCCTGGTAGAGCGCTACGTTCGGGACGTAGAGGCCGGAGGTTCGAATCCTCTCACCCCGACCAGATTTTGAAAAAACCGTGCACCATGTGCACGGTTTTTTTTCGTCCGGCCGCCGCGGCCCCTCGTGTCGCGCACGACACATCACGGTCGCCGGCCTCTGCTATATTTCCCCCATCCCTGTCCTTCACTGCTCCTTCCAACGCGTGGACCAAATTCCCTTATGGGCGCAAATCGGCGCCGTCTTCCTGCTTCTCCTCTGTTCCAGCTTCTTTTCCATTTCCGAGACCGCGATGATGGCGCTCAATCGCCATCGGCTGAAGCATCTCGCCGGCCAGGGTGCGCTCGGCGCGAAAACCACGCAGGGGTTGCTGACGCGCACTGACCTGCTGCTCAGCGTGATCCTGATCGGCAACAACCTGTTCAACACGATCATCCCGGTCCTGACGACGTCGCTCGCGCTCCATACGTTCGGCCGCAACAATCTCGCGCTGTCGATCGCGACCGGCATCGTCGCGTTCCTGATCATCGTGTTCGCCGAAATCGCGCCGAAGATCGTCGGCGCAACCTTCCCCGAACGCATCGCACTGCCCGCGAGCCTCGTGATCGCGCCGCTGATGCGCGTGTTCAAGCCGGTCGTCTGGTTCGTCAACGCACTCGCGAACGGCGTGCTGTGGGTGCTGCGCATCAACACGAAGAAGGGCCGCGACCAGCGGATGTCGGCCGACGAGCTGCGGGCCATCGTGCTCGAGTCGAGCAGTTTCATGCCGACCAAGCACCGCAGCATCCTGCTCAACCTGTTCGACCTCGAGAACATCACGGTCGACGACGTGATGGTGCCGCGCCGCCAGATCGAGTCGCTCAACTTCTACGCGCCGCTCGACGACGTCCTGCACCAGCTCGAAACCTGCTATCACAACCGGCTCGTCGTCTACGAAGGCGACATCGACAAGGTGCTCGGCGTGCTGCACGTCCGCAAGACGCTGACCGCGCTGCACAACCAGGAGTTCGACCGCGAGACGCTGCGCACGCTGCTCGCCGAGCCGTACTACGTGCCGTCGGGCACGCCGGTGGTCCAGCAGCTCCAGTTTTTCCAGGAAACGCGGCAGCGGACCGCGCTCGTCGTCAACGAGTACGGCGAACTCGAAGGGCTCGTCACGCCCGAAGACATCATCGAGGAGCTGATCGGCGAATTCACGACATCAATGCCGCGCAGCGAACGCGCGGGCGGCTGGGACGAGAACGGCGAATGCATCGTCTCGGCGAGCATGCCGCTGCGCGAACTGAATCGCTGGCTGCACCTGAAGCTGCCGACCGACGGGCCGAAGACGCTGAACGGGCTGGTCCTCGAAATCCTCGAGGAAATTCCGGAAGACGACGTGTGCCTGAAAATCGGCGACGTGATGCTCGAGGTGATGCGCAGCGACGATCAGGCCGTGCGCACCGTCAAGCTCTTCAAGCCGCGCGGCTCGCGCACCGCACGCGCCGCCGCGCGTTAGCCGAACGGCCGACTGCCGGCGCCGCCCGCGACGCGCGACCATCTGCTGGTCACGGTCAACTGGCGGCCAGCGTGCCGGCTCACATGCATTTCACTCCTCCCGGGGCGCCGCTGCGCACGCAGCCGCCGCCCGCTCATTCCGATGCAACGCCCGTCACCGCACCGCGCGCGCTCGACGCGGCCCAGCTCGACGACGCGCCGGCCGTGCGGCTGCTGACGGACACGCTTCACGCGGCACGCGTGCGCGACGCATCCGACATCCACGTCGAACCGTTCGAAGCCGGCTGGCGCATCCGCCTGCGCATCGATGGCGTGCTGCACGAACATGCGCGGCCACCTCTTCATCTGCGCGACGCGCTCGTCACGCGGATCAAGGTGCTCGCACGCATGGACATCGCCGAGCGACGGCTCCCGCAGGACGGCAGGCTGCGCATCGCGATCGACGGTGGTACGCGCGGCGACTACCGCGTCAGTTCGCTGCCGACGTTGTTCGGTGAAAAACTCGTGCTGCGGCGCCTCGAAACCCTGCCGACCGACCTCACGCTCGCCCGTCTCGGCTTCGACGCGCAACAGGCGGCCGCGATGGAAGCCGCGATACGCGCACCGCATGGCCTCGTGCTCGTCACGGGCCCGACCGGCAGCGGCAAGACGCTGTCGCTCTACTGCGCGCTGCAGATGCTCGATCGCGACGCGCACAACGTCTGCACGGTGGAGGATCCCGCCGAGATCCAGCTCGACGGCATCAGCCAGGTCGGCGTCGCCGAAAAGGCGGGGCTCACGTTCGCGACGGCACTGCGCGCGCTGCTGCGGCAGGATCCGGACATCATCATGGTCGGCGAGATTCGCGATGCGGAGACGGCCGACGTCGCGATCAAGGCCGCGCAGACCGGCCATCTTGTGCTGTCGACACTGCACACGAACGACGCGCCGGCCGCCGTCGCGCGGCTGCTCGACATCGGGGTCGCTCCATACAACCTCGCGGCCGCGCTGCACCTCGTCACCGCGCAGCGCCTCGTCCGGCGGCTGTGCACTACCTGCCGCATGCACTCGGACGCACCGGTGCCCGTATTGCACGACGCCGGCTGCGACCCGGCTGCTCTCGCCGCGGGATGGCGGCCGTTCGTCGCGCGAGGCTGTTCGGCCTGTCACGGCATCGGCTATCGCGGCCGCATCGGCCTGCATCAGACGATGCCGGTATCGCCCCGGCTGGCGGAACGCATCGTCGCCCGGGCAAGCGTCGGCGAACTCGCGCAATGCGCGGCGGCCGAAGGCGTGCGCAGTTTGCGCGACGCGGCGTTCGCGCGTGTCCGGGACGGCACGACGAGCATCGCGGAGGCCATCGCCGCGACACCTGCGGCATGAGCATGCGCACAACGCCGCGCGAAAGCCGCTTCGCATGGCGCGGCCGCCATCGCGACGGCACGCCACGCCGCGGGATCACCATCGCGTTCGACGCCGCGAGTGCACGCGCCGCGCTCGCACGCGACGGCATCGCAGTCCTGTCGCTCGACATCCGCGGGCCGGCCCGGCCGCCAACGGCCGGCACGCGGGACGTCACGCGCTTCACGCGCCAGCTCGCGAGCCTCCTGCAGGCCGGGTTGCCGCTCGCGCCGTCGCTCGAGATGCTCGCGCGCACGCGGCCACGCGACGGCCTGCCGCGCATCGCCGCCGGTCTCGCACGCGAGATCGTCGGCGGCCATCGCTTCGCCGATGCACTCGCACGCTATCCGGCGCAGTTCGGCACACTGTATCGCCAGCTGATCGAGGTCGGCGAAGCGTCAGGCTCGCTCGGCGTCGTGCTGACCCGGGTCGCGGAGCACCGCGAGCGCGCCGACGCGCAATGGCGCAAGCTGCGGGCCGCGCTTGCCTATCCGGCGGCCGTCATCCTGTTCGGGCTCGCGATCTCGGCCGCGTTGATGGTGTGGGTCGTACCGACGTTCCGCCAGATCTTCGACGGTTTCGGCGCCGCGCTGCCGGCACCGACCCGTGCGCTGCTCGCGTTGTCCTCGGCACTGTCGGCGTGGGGCGGTGTGCTGGTTGCCGGTACGGCGGCAGTCGCGCTGGCCGCCCATCGCGCGCTACGGCTGTCGGCACCGCTGCGCCACGCCGTCGCGCGGCGCCTGCTGCAGGTCCCGCTCGCGGGGAGCGCGATGAGCCGGTTCGCGGCCGCGCGCTGGTGCCGATCGCTGGCGACGCTGCTCGGCGCCGGCGTGCCGCTCGCAGACGCCTTCACCACGCTCGAACGCACGGCCGGCCATCCCGTGTTCGAGCGCGCTACCGCCCACATCGCCGCCCACGTGCTGCGCGGCGCGCGTCTCGCGGACGCGATGCAGTCGGCCGGCTGCTTTCCGGACGATGTCGTGCAGCCGATCGCCGTCGCCGAGGAGACCGGTGCGCTCGACACGATGCTCGCCGACATCGCCGCGCTGTGCGAGCGCCAGCTCGACGCGCATCTCGATACGCTCGCCGCGCTCGGCGAACCGCTGATCGTGATCGTACTGGGCGCACTCGTCGGCGGCCTCGTGATCGCGATGTACCTGCCCATCCTTCAGCTCGGCAACGTGGTGTAGCATCGCAACCGATTCTGTCGCCTTTTAAGTCCGAACCTTGAGCCTCATGACGCCAGCGCCCTTGTCCGCCGTTACCGATTCGCCCGAGAGCACGCTGCTCGCGCTGGCGATGCTGCCGCCCGCGCTGCAGTACGCGTTCGCGGTCGTCATCGGCCTGTGCGTCGGCAGCTTCCTGAACGTGGTCGTGCACCGGCTGCCCGTGATGATGCAGCGCGCATGGCAGGCCGAGATCGACGAAGCGACCGGCAACACGCGTGCCACGCACGAAGACGGCTACCCGCCGCGCTACGATCTGTGGCGCCCGCGCAGCGCTTGCCCGCATTGCGGCCACGTGCTGCGCGCATGGGAAAACATCCCGCTCGTCAGCTACCTGGTCCTGCGCGGGCGCTGCCGACGCTGCGGCCACGCGATCGGCATCCGTTATCCGCTCGTCGAACTCGCATGCGCGCTGCTTGCCGCCGGCTCGCTTGCGGCATTCGGCCCGACCGTCGCCGCGCTCGCCGCGTTCGCGCTGTGCGCCGCGCTGCTCGCGATGAGCGCGATCGATATCCGGACCGGCTACCTGCCCGACTCGATGACGCTGCCGCTCCTCTGGGCCGGGCTCGTGCTGAACCTCGGCGGCACGTTCACATCGCTGCGCTCGGCCGTGATCGGGGCCATGGCCGGCTACCTGTTCCTGTGGTCGGTCTACTGGCTGTTCAAATGGCTGCGCGGCATCGAGGGCATCGGTTTCGGCGACCTGAAACTGCTCGCGGCGCTCGGCGCATGGATGGGCTGGGCCGCACTGCCGCAGGTCGTGCTGTTCGCCGCGGTGACGGGCGCAGTCGTCGGGCTCGTCGCGACCTGGCGCGGTCGCATGCGCTTCGAGGAGCCGATTCCGTTCGGCCCGTTCCTCGCGGCAGGCGGCGTCGCGACGCTGTTTTTCGGCACCCCTTTCTATTCGGCGCTCGGAGGCTGACATGTTCGCAATTGGACTCACCGGCGGCATCGGCAGCGGCAAGACGACCGTCGCCGACCTGTTTGCCGCCCGAGGCGCATCGCTGGTCGATACCGATCTGATCGCCCATCGCATCACCGCGCCGGGCGGCCTCGCGATGCCCGCGATCGAACAGGCATTCGGCCGCGGCTTCGTTGCTGCCGACGGCTCGCTCGACCGCGCGCAGATGCGCGCACTGATCTTCAGCGACGACGACGCGCGTCGGCGCCTCGAAGCGATCACGCACCCGCTGATCCGGGCGGAGACCGATCGTGAGGCGCGCGAAGCGCAGGGCCCATACGTGATGTTCGTCGTGCCGCTGCTCGTCGAATCCGGCAACTGGAAGGCGCGCTGCGATCGCGTGCTCGTCGTCGACTGTCCGGTCGAAACGCAGATCGCTCGCGTGATGCGGCGCAACGACTTCACGCGCGAGCAGGTCGAGGCGATCATCGCGCGGCAGGCGTCGCGCGAGGCCCGCCTCGCGGCGGCCGACGACATCATCGTCAACGACGCGACGACGCCCGATGCGCTCGCCGCGCAGGTCGATGCACTGCACCAACGCTATCTCGGGTTCGCGGCCGCCGCGCACTGAGCCTCGCGCGCGATCGTGATGGTGTACGAAATTGGCGCGTTGCTAGGGTAGAGCGTGGGCATTAGAATGTCCTGCATTGTTTCAATCCCTACCCAAGAGGCGAGCGCGCTTGATTCTTTACGAGTATCCGTTCAACGAGCGAATTCGCACGCTGTTGCGCCTCGAAGATCTCTTCGAGCGCTTCGCGTTCTTTTTGGCTCAGGAGGACCCGCGTGAACACCACGTCGCGCTGACGACGCTGTTCGAAATCGCCGAGGTAACGGGCCGCGCGGACCTGAAATCGGATCTGATGAAGGAGCTCGAACGTCAACGTCAGACGCTCGCCCCCTTTCGCGGCAATCCGGGCATCGAGCAGAACGCGCTCGAAGCCGTGCTCGGTGAAATCGAGCAGACGCTCGCGAATCTCGCGCAGATGCAGGGCAAGACCGGGCAGCACCTCGTCGACAACGAATGGCTCGCCAGCATCCGCAGCCGTGCGGTGATTCCGGGCGGCACGTGCAAGTTCGACCTGCCGTCGTACTACGCATGGCAGCAATGGCCCGCCGAGCAGCGGCGCCAGGACATCGCGAAATGGATCCTGCCGATGCTGCCGCTGCGCGATGCCGCTGCGATCGTGCTGCGGCTCGCGCGCGAATCGGGTCAGGCGTCGAAGGTCATGGCGATGCAGGGCAGCTACCAGCAGATGCTGTCCGGCCGCACCTACCAGTTGATGCAGGTGCGCGTGGCGCCGGAATTGCGCGTCATCCCCGAGGCAAGCGCCAACAAATACATGCTGTGGGTACGGTTCACCATGCAGGACGGCGACGTGCGGCCGCGAGCGGTGGACATCGACGTGCCGTTCCATCTGACACTGTGCAATCTGTAACGGCCGCGTGCCGGTTCAACGCTTTCGTATGACTACCGTCGTGAAATGTCCTTCGTGCGGCGCGGAAGTGCGCTGGACGCCTGAAAACAAGTTCCGTCCCTTCTGTTCGGCCCGCTGCAAGCAGCTCGACCTCGGCGCATGGGCCGCGGAAAAGTATCGGATCGGCGGTTCCTCCGACGAGGGTCCGTCATCGGAAGAAGACGGCACGGACAACCGCCGCGACAGCTGAGCGGCGCGCAGCGCCGCCGTCCGCCGTGCCGCCCGCCGATCTGGCCCGCGTTTCAGGTGGGCCGCCACGGCGTCATTGCGACGCCGCTTCCTTCTCGAGCAGTTCGAGCACCGGCAGCGCCGCCGGCAACAGCGGCGCGACTTCGACCGGCAGTTGCTGCCACACGAACGCCTGCCCTTCCTTGCTGTGCGGCTCGCCCGTCCAGCCCGTCACCTTGCAGAAATAGAGCCGCACGTACGCATGCGGATAATCGTGCTCGAGCGTGTGCCAGCGGTGGCTGGCAGTGACTTCGATGCCGAGTTCCTCGTGCAGCTCGCGCGCCAGCGCGTCCTCAACGCTTTCGCCGGCCTCCAGCTTGCCGCCCGGGAACTCCCAGTAACCTTCATACGGCTTGCCCTTCAGCCGCTGCGCGAGCAGATACCGGCCGTCCGGCTGCACCATCACGCCGACCGCGACTTCCGTCACCTTGCGGCCGTCCGGCGCCCGCACGGCGCCCTGCGCCTGATCCGCGCTCATGCTTGCTCCTTGCGACCCGACCAGTCCCGCGCAAACTGCCACGCCACGCGCCCCGACCGCGAGCCGCGCTCGAGCGCCCACACGAGCGCATCGCCGCGTGCGGACTCGATCTCCGCATCCGGGCAACCGAAATGACGCAGCCAGTGCCCGACGATGTCGAGATAGTCGTCCTGCTTGAACGGATAGAAGCTGACCCACAGACCGAAGCGCTCCGACAGCGAGATCTTCTCCTCGACGACTTCGCCGGGGTGAATCTCGCCATCCGGGAGATGCTTGTACGTCTCGTTGTCGCTCATGTACTCGGGCAGCAGATGGCGGCGGTTCGACGTCGCGTAGATCAGCACGTTGTCCGACTGCGCGGCGATCGAGCCGTCGAGCGCAACCTTCAGCGCCTTGTAGCCCGACTCGCCTTCCTCGAACGACAGGTCGTCGCAGAACACGATGAAACGCTCGGGACGCTGCGAGATCAGGTCGACGATGTCGCCGAGATCGTGCAGGTCGTCCTTGTCGACTTCGATCAGACGCAGCCCGTCCTTCGCATACGCGTTCAGGCACGCCTTGATCAGCGACGACTTGCCGGTACCGCGCGCGCCGGTCAGCAGCACGTTGTTCGCCGGCTTCTGCTGCACGAACTGCCGCGTGTTCTGGTCGATCAGCCCTTTCTGGCGATCGATGTTGTGGAGGTCGTCGAGCGTGATCGACGACACGGCCGGCACCGGCTGCAGATAACCGCGCCCCTGGCGCTTGCGCCAGCGGAATGCGTGTGCGGCATTCCAGTCGACCGCTGCCTGCGCGGGCGGCAACATCCCCTCGAGACGACCGAGCAGCGCTTCCGCGCGCGTCAGAAACTGTTCAAGCTTGTCCATGTCGTTCAGGCACTCCCGATCAGGAGCGGTAATCCGCGTTGATGCTCACGTAGTCGTGCGACAGGTCGCACGTCCAGATGGTGGCCTGTGCGTCGCCGCGGCCAAGCAGCACGCGGATCGTGATTTCGCTCTGCTTCATCACGCGCTGGCCGTCCTCTTCCTGGTAAGCCGGGTTGCGGCCGCCCGCCTTCGCGACGAGCACATCGTCGAGATAGAGGTCGATCTTGCCGACGTCGAGATCCGCGACGCCCGCGTAGCCGATCGCCGCGAGAATCCGGCCGAGGTTGGGGTCGGATGCGTAGAAGGCGGTCTTCACGAGCGGCGAATGGCCGATCGCGTAAGCGATCTGGCGGCATTCCGCGACGCTCTTGCCGCCTTCGACCTGCACCGTCATGAATTTCGTCGCACCTTCGCCATCGCGCACGATCAGTTGCGACAGCACCTGCGCGACTTCCGTCACCGCATCGCGCAGCGCCGCATAGGCCGGCGAATCCGTCGACGTGATCGCCGGCAGCGTGCTCTTGCCCGACGCGATCAGGATGAACGAGTCGTTCGTCGACGTGTCGCCGTCGATCGTGATGCAGTTGAACGAGCGGTCGGCCACTTCCTTCACGAGCGTGTCGAGCACCGGCTGCGCGACGTTCGCGTCGAACGCGAGGAAGCCCAGCATCGTCGCCATGTTCGGCTTGATCATGCCGGCGCCCTTGCTGATGCCCGTCAGCGTGACCGTGTGACCGTCGATCGTCACCTGGCGGGACGTGGCCTTCGGCAGCGTATCGGTCGTCATGATCGCCTGCGCGGCGTCGAACCAGTTCGCGGCCTTGCGGTTCGCGAGCGCGGCCGGCAGGCCGGCCTTCAGGCGATCGATCGGCAGCGGCTCGAGGATCACGCCGGTCGAGAACGGCAGCACCTGCGCCGGCTCGATGCCCGCGAGACGCGCGAGTTCCGTGCAGGTCTCGCGTGCGTTCACGAGGCCCGGCTCGCCGGTGCCCGCATTTGCATTGCCCGTATTCACGACCAGCGCGCGAACGCCCGCGCCGCCCGCCCGTACCTTCGCCAGATGCTCGCGGCAGACGGTGACCGGCGCTGCGCAGAAACGGTTTTCGGTGAATACGCCCGCGACCGTCGCGCCCTCGTCGACGGAGATGACCAGCACGTCCTTGCGATTCGGCTTGCGGATGTTCGCTTCCGCCCAGCCGAGCGTGACGCCGGCGACGGGATGCAGTTGGGCGGGATCGATCGACGGAAAATTGACAGCCATGGGGCACACCTGCCGGATGGAAAATGCCGGCACGTGCCGGCATCGATTGGAAGAACCGGCGGCCGCATGCGCGGGCCGCCGCAACTCACATCACGCGCTCGAAGCTGCGAACCGAGCGGCGCGCGTCGCGCGCGCCGCCGTCGATCATGACAGCTTCCCGTGACATTGCTTGTACTTCTTGCCGCTGCCGCACGGGCACGGGTCGTTGCGGCCGACCTTCGGCATTTCGCCGCCGGGGCCGCTGTGCGTCATCGCGCTGCCAACCATGTCGGCCGTTGCCGTGGCCGCCGCGGCAGCCGTAACGTTCGCCACCGGCGCACCGGCTTCCGCGTAATCGGCGTGCTGGTACTCGACGTTCTCGAGATGACCTGCGCGCTCCTCGATCTGCTCGGCCGCTTCCTCGAGCTGTTCCGGCGACTGGATCTGCACGTTCATCACGACGCGCGTGACTTCCTGCTTGATCGCCTCGAGCATCGCGGCGAACAGCTCGAACGCTTCGCGCTTGTATTCCTGCTTCGGGTTCTTCTGCGCATAGCCGCGCAGGTGGATGCCCTGACGTAGATGGTCGAGCGCCGCGAGGTGCTCGCGCCACAGGCGGTCGACCGTCTGCAGCATCACCGAGCGCTCGAATGCGCTGAACGATTCGCGGCCGACCATCGCGACCTTCGCCTCGTACTGCTCGTCGGCGGCCGTCATCACGGCGTCGAGAATCTCCTCGGCCGTAATCGACGACGACTCGTTCACCATTTCCTGGATCGCGAGGTCGAGCTGCCAGTCGTTGCGCAGCGCTTCCTCGAGCTCGGGCACGTCCCACTGCTCCTCGATGCTGCCTTCCGGCACGAACTGGCGGACGACTTCGGCGATCACGCCGTGACGCATCGCGGAGATCGTCTCGGTGATGTCGTGCGCTTCGAGCAGCTCGTTGCGTTGCTGGTAGATGACCTTGCGCTGGTCGTTCGACACGTCGTCGTATTCGAGCAGCTGCTTGCGGATGTCGAAGTTGCGCGCTTCGACCTTGCGCTGCGCGGACTCGATCGAGCGCGTGACGATGCCGGCCTCGATCGCCTCGCCTTCCGGCATCTTCAGGCGATCCATGATCGAACGCACGCGGTCGCCCGCGAAGATGCGCAGCAGCGGATCGTCGAGCGACAGGTAGAAGCGCGACGAGCCCGGATCGCCCTGGCGGCCCGCACGGCCGCGCAGCTGGTTGTCGATCCGGCGCGATTCGTGGCGCTCGGTGCCGATGATGTGCAGGCCGCCAGCGGCCTTCACCTGCTCGTGCAGCGTTTCCCACTCGTCGTGCAACTGCTGGATGCGGCGCGCCTTTTCGTCGGCCGGGATCGCGTCGTCGGCCTCGATGAACGCGGCCTGCTTCTCGGCATTGCCGCCGAGCACGATGTCGGTACCGCGGCCGGCCATGTTGGTCGCGATCGTGACGCGCTTCGGACGGCCGGCTTCCGCGACGATCGCCGCTTCGCGCTCGTGCTGCTTCGCGTTCAGCACCTCATGCGGCAGCCCGGCCTGCTTCAGCAGGTGCGACAGCAGTTCCGAGTTCTCGATCGACGTCGTGCCGACCAGCACCGGCTGGCCGCGCTCGTAGCAGTCGCGGATATCGCGGATCACCGCGTCGTAGCGCTCCTTGGCCGTCTTGTAGATCTGGTCCTGCTTGTCGATCCGCTTCGGCGGGCGGTTGGTCGGGATCACGACCGTCTCGAGGCCGTAGATCTCGTTGAATTCGTACGCTTCGGTGTCCGCGGTACCGGTCATGCCGGCCAGCTTCGCGTACATCCGGAAGTAGTTCTGGAACGTGATCGACGCGAGCGTCTGGTTCTCGCTCTGGATCTTCACGTGTTCCTTCGCCTCGACCGCCTGGTGCAGGCCGTCGGACCAGCGGCGGCCGGCCATCAGGCGGCCCGTGAATTCGTCGACGATGACCACTTCGCCGTTCTGCACGACGTAGTGCTGATCCTTGTGGAACAGCGTGTGTGCGCGCAGCGCCGCGTACACGTGGTGCATCAGCGTGATGTTCTGCGGCGCGTACAGGCTCTCGCCCTCGCCGATCAGGCCCCATTCGGCGAGCAGGCGCTCGGCCTTCTCGTGGCCCGATTCTGTCAGGAACACCTGGCGGGCCTTCTCGTCGAGCGTGTAGTCGCCCGGCTTCTCGACACCCGTGCCGTCGGCCTTCTCTTCGCCGATCTGGCGCTCGAGCAGCGGCGGCAGTGCGTTCATCCGCACGTACAGCTCGGTGTGATCCTCGGCCTGGCCCGAAATGATCAGCGGCGTGCGCGCTTCGTCGATCAGGATCGAGTCCACTTCGTCGACGACCGCGAAGTTCAGTGCCCGCTGCACACGCGCGTCGGTCTCGTAGACCATGTTGTCGCGCAGGTAGTCGAAGCCGAACTCGTTGTTCGTGCCGTACGTGATGTCCGCCGCGTAAGCCTGCTGCTTCTGGTCGTGCTCCATGCCGGACAGGTTGATGCCGACCGACAGACCGAGGAAGTTGTAGAGGCGCGCCATCCATTCGGCGTCGCGCTGCGCGAGGTAATCGTTGACGGTCACGACGTGCACGCCGCGGCCGGCCAGCGCGTTCAGGTACACGGGCAGCGTCGCGACGAGCGTCTTGCCTTCGCCGGTGCGCATTTCCGCGATCTTGCCGTAGTGGAGCACCATGCCGCCGATCATCTGCACGTCGAAGTGCCGCATCTTCAGCACGCGGCGGCTCGCCTCGCGGCAGACCGCGAAGGCCTCGGGCAGCAGCTTGTCGAGCGACTCGCCGGCCGCGACCCGCTGGCGGAATTCATCCGTCTTGCCGCGCAACTGGTCGTCCGTCAGCTTCTCGATCTGCGTTTCGAGCGCATTGATCGTCGCGACGGTCTTTTGGTATTGCTTGACGAGCCGCTGGTTGCGGCTGCCAAAAATTTTCTGGAGAAAACCGGTTGTCATCGGATCGGATCCTGCGTCGCAGCACCGGCGCCCGGCGCGTGTTGCGCGCCCCGACGCCCGAGCCTCGGCGGCTTAGCGAATTAGTGGACTCAAACGTCGAATTTTAGCACGCGGGGAAGCGCGCGCCCGTGTCTCGGCCGGACGGGCACTGCGCGCCGACGGCCGGGCCCACGGGGCGAAAGCCGCCCGTGCACGGGTCCGCGCGGGTACAATCGGCGTCAACGTCCGCGCGCGTGCGCGCCCGAAGAATGTCTCGATGAACCGATTTTCCAAGCGTTTCGGCCCGCTCGCCGCCTATCGCCCGCAACCCGTGTCCGAAGTGCTCGGCCGCACCGACGCGTTCGCGGCACTGCGCGCCGGCGTCGAGCAGATCGCATCGCTGCAGCGCGATCTTGCCGCGCTCCTGCCCGATTACCTGGCGAACCACGTCGAACCCGGCTTCGTGAAGGACGGCACCCTGACCCTCTTTGCCGCGCACAATGCGCTGGCCGCGCGGCTGCGGCAGGTCGAGCCGCGGCTGCTCGGCGATCTGCAAAAGCGCGGCTGGCCGGTCTCGACGCTGCGCGTGCGCGTGCGCCCGAAGGATGCGCCGGAGCCGCCGCACGTGAAGCAGGCGCGGATGACGTCGGTCGGCGCGGCCGCGTTGCGGGATCTGGCCGATCATCTCGAACCGTCGCCGCTGCAGGCCGCGCTTGCGCGAATGGCGGCCCGGCACGGCGCAAAGCCGCGCTGACGGCCTGCGCCGCCGGCATCGTCCGGCCAACAAAAAAGCAGCCCGAAGGCTGCTTTTTTGTTGCTTGCGCCGAACGCAGTTCAGGCGAAGGCCGTCTGCGCGTCGAACGCGAAACCCTTCGGCGCGGCTTGCGGATCGTCGAACGTGACGATCTCGTACGCATCTTCGTTCGCGAGCAGCTCACGCAGCAGCGCGTTGTTCAGCCCGTGGCCCGACTTGTACGCCGTGTACGACGCCAGCAGCGGATGGCCGATCACGTACAGGTCGCCGATCGCGTCGAGCATCTTGTGCTTCACGAACTCGTCGTCGTAGCGCAGCCCGTCGTTGTTCAGGATGCGGTACTCGTCGAGCACGATCGCATTTTCCATGCTGCCGCCGCGGGCGAGGCCCATCTCGCGCAGCATCTCGGCCTCGTGCGCGAAACCGAACGTGCGTGCGCGCGCGATCTCGCGCACATACGACGTATTCGCGAAATCGACTTCGAGCTCCTGGCCGGTCTTGTCGACGGCCGGGTGACGGAAGTCGATCGAGAATTTCAGCTTGAAGCCGAAGTACGGATCGAGACGCGCGAACTTGTCGCCGTCACGGATTTCGACCGTCTTCTTCACCTTGACGAAGCGCTTCGGCGCGTTCTGTTCCTCGATCCCTGCGGACTGGATCAGGAACACGAAGGTCGCCGCGCTGCCGTCCATGATCGGGATTTCCTCGGCCGTCACGTCGACATAGAGGTTGTCGATGCCGAGGCCGGCGCATGCCGACATCAGGTGCTCGACGGTCGACACACGCACGCCATCCTTCTGCAGCACCGACGCGAGCCGCGTATCGCCGATCGACGTCGCCGCGGCGGGAATGTCGACGGGCGTGGGAAGGTCGACGCGGGAGAACACGATGCCCGTGCCCGGTGCGGCAGGACGGAGCGTCAGCTCGATCTTGCGGCCCGAGTGGACACCGATACCCACGGTCTTCACGATGGATTTGATGGTGCGCTGCTTCAGCATGATGTTCTTCGTCGTGATTGAAGATATCAATCAGGAGTTATATTCGATAGGGGGGATTATAGCGTAATTCCCTATTCAACGCAGTTTGAAACTGCGTATCAATCTGTTTCGGCTGTTTACCCTGCCGATACGGGACGGGCCGATGCCCGGAACGGAGGCGTTTCCGGTCATCAGCCCGTGTTACAACTGCCCTGAGGCCGGTGAGCAGCGTTGCCGGCAGGCAACGGCGCACCGCACGATCAGGACGTCAACGTCGCGAGAACACTCGCCGCATCGCTCACTTCGAATTTGCCCGGCGCCTCGACGGCCAGCGTCTTGACCACACCGCCGTCAATCACCATCGCGTAACGCAGGGAACGAATCCCCATGCCACGCGCGGACAAATCCTGTGTCAGCCCCAGCGCATGAGTGAAAGCCGCGCTGCCGTCCGCCATCATGCGCACCTTGCCCGCGGTGTGCAGATCACGTCCCCATGCGCCCATCACGAATGCGTCGTTGACGGACACGCACCAGATCTCGTCGATACCCGCCGCGCGCAGTTGCTCGGCGTGTTCGACGTAGCCCGGCACATGCTGCGCCGAACAGGTCGGCGTGAAAGCGCCCGGCAATCCGAAGATCACCACCCGCTTTCCCGCAACCTGATCGCGCACGCTGCAGGCGTTCGGCCCCAGCGTGCACCCTTCGCGCGCGTCGTCGATGTACTCGAACAGTTGCGCGTCGGGCAGCGCGTCGCCCACTTGAATCATGGCTGGTCCCTCATAGCGATACGGTTTTTCAGCGTGTCGCGGACAGCACGGCCCATCCCGCCCCGCTTGCGCGGAGAGGGCACGTTTCCCGGCCCGGCGTCGCAGCCGACGCGGCCTGTCGTGGTCCGTAGCATCCGTCACGCCGGCGATACCGCGGCAGTTTCGCCGCGGCTTCGCCTGTGTTTGCGTCAGTCAGCCTGCTTGCGCAGGAAAGCCGGGATGTCGTACGTGTCGACACCCTTCTCCTGCAGCGCCTGCACGTGCGATGCCGCGGTTTCACGCGAATTGCGCCACACCGCCGGCGTATCGAGTGCGCCGTAGTCGGCCGTGCTGACGTGATGCGCCGGTGCATAGCCGTGCGACACCGCGCTGACCGGCTGGTTGTCCGTACCCGTGCGCAGCAGCGTCATCGGTGCCGACTGCTGCTTCTTCGCCGCACGGCCCAGACCCGTTGCCACGACCGTCACGCGCAACGCATCGCCCATCGCGTCGTCGTACACCGCACCGAAGATCACCGTCGCATCTTCCGCCGCGTAGCTCTTGATCGTGTTCATCACTTCGCGCGTTTCCGACAGGCGCAGCGAACGGCTCGACGTGATGTTGACCAGCACGCCGCGCGCGCCCGACAGATCGACGCCTTCGAGCAGCGGGCTCGCCACGGCCTGTTCCGCCGCGAGGCGCGCGCGATCGACGCCGGCGACCGTCGCCGTGCCCATCATCGCCTTGCCCTGCTCGCCCATCACCGTCTTCACGTCTTCGAAGTCGACGTTCACGAGGCCATCGACGTTGATGATTTCAGCGATGCCTGCAACCGCGTTGTTCAACACGTCGTCCGCGCACTGGAAGCACTTGTCCATCTCGGCGTCGTCGCCCATCACGTCGAACAGCTTGTCGTTCAGCACGACGATCAGCGAGTCGACGTGATCCTCCAGTTGCTGCGAACCTGCTTCAGCGACGCGCATGCGCTTGCCGCCTTCGAACTCGAACGGCTTGCTGACGACACCGACCGTCAGGATGCCCATCTCCTTCGCGATCTGCGCGACCACCGGTGCCGCGCCCGTGCCCGTGCCGCCGCCCATGCCGGCCGTGATGAACACCATGTGCGCGCCGCGCAGTGCGTCGGCGATGCGCTCACGCGCTTCTTCCGCTGCCGCACGGCCCATTTCCGGCTTCGCACCGGCGCCGAGGCCCGTGTTGCCGAGCTGGATCACCGACGATGCGCGCGAACGCGACAGCGCCTGCGCATCCGTGTTCATCACGATGAAATCGACGCCCTGCACGCCGCGGTTGATCATGTGCTGGACGGCATTGCCGCCAGCGCCGCCAACGCCGACCACCTTGATGATGGTGCCGTTGGTCTCGGTTTCCAGCATTTCGAATTCCATGTTGCCTCCGTCAAGAGAAAAACTGCTAATCGGCCGTTATTCGGCAGGAGATCGGGCAACCCCCTGTCGCGCGCCAGCCGCCGGCACCAGCGCGAATTTCGAGATTCGGTTTGTCAGAAGTTGCTCAGGAACCATTCCTTCATCCGCGAGAACACCTGCCCCGCGTTGCCGGACTGCACGGCGACCTTGCGGCCGCGCATGCGCTGGGCACTGCCTTCGACGAGCAGCCCCATCGCCGTCGAGTAGCGCGGATTGCGCACGACGTCGGAGAGGCCGCCTGCATACTCCGGCGCGCCGATGCGCACCGGTTTCAGGAAAATGTCTTCGCCGAGCTCGACCATGCCGGGCATCATCGACGCACCGCCGGTAATGACCACGCCGGAGCTCAGGAGTTCTTCGTAACCGGATTCGCGCACGACCTGCTGCACGAGCGAGAACAGTTCCTCGACGCGCGGCTCGATCACGGCCGCGAGCGCCTGGCGCGACAGCGTGCGCGGGCCGCGTTCGCCGAGGCCCGGCACTTCCACCGTTTCGTCCGGATCGGCGAGCGCCTGCTTCGCGATCCCGTAGCCGACCTTGATGTCTTCCGCATCCGGCGTCGGCGTGCGCAGCGCCATCGCGATGTCGCTCGTGATCTGGTCGCCGGCGATCGGAATCACCGCGGTGTGGCGGATCGCGCCTTCGGCGAAGATCGCGATGTCCGTCGTGCCGCCGCCGATGTCGACCAGCACCACGCCGAGATCCTTCTCGTCTTCCGTCAGCACAGCCAGCGACGACGCGAGCGGCTGCAGGATCAGGTCGTTCACTTCCAGCCCGCAGCGGCGCACGCACTTGACGATGTTCTGCGCGGCGCTCACCGCGCCCGTCACGATGTGCACCTTCACCTCGAGGCGGATGCCGCTCATCCCGATCGGCTCGCGCACGTCTTCCTGGCCGTCGATGATGAATTCCTGCGTGAGGATGTGCAGCACCTGCTGGTCGGTCGGGATGTTGATCGCCTTCGCGGTCTCGATCACGCGCGCGACGTCGGTCTGCGTGACTTCCTTGTCCTTGATCGCGACCATCCCGCTCGAGTTGAAGCTGCGGATGTGGCTGCCGGCGATCCCCGTGAACACGTTGGTGATCTTGCAGTCGGCCATCAGCTCGGCTTCCTCGAGCGCGCGCTGGATCGACTGCACGGTGGCCTCGATGTTGACCACCACACCTTTCTTCAGACCCTTCGACTCGCTCTGGCCGAGACCGATCACCTCGTAGTGACCTTCGCCCTTCAGCTCGGCGACGATGGCCACCACCTTCGACGTGCCGATGTCGAGGGAAACCAGCAGATCCTTGTAGTCTTTGCTCATAAAGTGCTCTTGCGTGTGATCTCTCGTTACTTCTTGCGCTTGTCGGTATCGGTCAGGAACCGCATGCCTGCCGCGCGAATCGCGAATCCGTTCGGATAACGCAGGTCCGCGTACTCGATGTCGTTGCCCCAGCGCTCCGTGACCGCCGGCCACGCGGCGACCAGACGCTGGCTCCGGTCATGCAGCGACTCGCTGTTGCGTTCCTTGCCCAGCTCGACCTGCATGCCGTTCGACAGCTTCACCGTCCACGCGTACCGCGCCGACAGCGTCACTTCTTCCGGCGCCGCCTTCAGCGGCGCAAACCATTTCCCGAAGTCGCGATACCGCGTGACGACTTCCTTCGCACTGCCCTCCGGGCCGTCGAACGCCGGCAGCTCCTGATCCAGCTCGCCCTGGTTCGCGGTGAACAGCTCGCCGTCGACGCTCACGAGCTGGTCGCTGCCCCAGGTCCCGAGCGGTTTGTACTCCTCGAGCGTGACAGCCAGCGCATTCGGCCACACCCGGCGCACGCTCGCATGGCGCACCCAGGGCATCTGCTCGAACGCGGCGCGCGCGGCGTCGAGATCGACCGTGAAGAAATTGCCCTTCAGCCGGCCGACCACGCCCGCGCGCACCGTCGGCGAATTGATGTGCTCGGTGTCGCCGTCGATCCGGATTTCCCGCAACGCGAACGTCGGGCGCTGGATCAGCCAGTAGCAACCGGCCGCCGCCAACACGAGCAGCAGCAGCGCGTACAGCGCGCTGGCGGCAAGGTTGAGTTGGCGAACGTTGTTCCACATACGTCGTTCCGTTCCTGCGTCAGTCGTTGAGCGTGAGCGACAGCACCTTCACGACCAGCTCCGAATAGCTGATGCCGACCGCGCGCGCGGCCTTCGGCGGCAGCGAGTGGTCGGTCATGCCCGGCGCGGTGTTCACTTCCAGGAAGTACGCATTGCCGTCGGCGTCGAGCATGAAGTCCGCGCGGCCCCAGTCGGTGCAGCCGAGCACGTCGAACGCGCGGCGCGCGACGCGCTTGAGCTCCGCTTCCTTGTCGGCGGGCAACCCGCACGGGATCAGGTATTGCGTATCGTTGGCGATGTACTTCGCGTGATAGTCGTAGAACTCGCCGGCCGGCACGATCTTGATCACCGGCAGGTCGAGATCGCCGGCGATGCATGCGGTGTATTCGCCGCCGCCTTCGATACTCTTCTCGACGATCACGATCGGGTCGTGCTTCGCGGCTTCCTCAAGCGCAGCCGGCAGCGCATCGGCCGTCTTCACCTTCAGCACCGCGACGCTCGAGCCCTCGCTCGCCGGCTTCACGAACAGCGGCAGGCCGAGCTTCGCGACGATGTCCGTCGCGCGCGCCGCGAGGTCGTCGCCGCGCAGCACCGTCTCGAACGGCGGCGTCGGCACGCCCGTCTGCTGCCAGACGAGCTTCGTGCGGAACTTGTCGAGGCCGAGCGCCGACCCGAGCACACCACTGCCCGTGTAACGGATCCCGTAGAAATCGAGCGCGCCCTGGATCTGGCCGTTCTCGCCGTAACCGCCGTGCAGCGCGTTGAACGCACGCACGAACCCTTCGTCCTTCAGCGCCGCCAGCGGGCGCTCGGCCGGGTCGAACAGGTGCGCGTCGATGCCTGCGTCGCGCAGGCCCTGCAGCACGAGCTGGCCGGACGTGAGCGAGACCTCGCGCTCCGAGGACTCGCCGCCGAACAACACCGCCACCTTGCCGAAACGTTTCGGATCAATCCCGCTCATGTCATGCCTTCTGTTGAGTGTGCTGCGCGACCTTCGCCGGCACGCCGCCGATCGAACCCGCGCCCATCGTGATCACCACGTCGCCGTTCTGCGCGACCTTCGCCAATGCGTCCGGCACGTCGTCGACCGTCGCGACGAACACCGGGTCAACCTTTCCTGCCGCGCGCAGCGCGCGCGACAGCGCGTCGCCGTTGGCGGTCAAGATCGCGGCCTCGCCGGCCGCGTAGACTTCCGTCAGCACCAGCGCATCGACCGTCGACAGCACGTTGACGAAATCGTCGAAGCAATCGCGCGTGCGCGTGTAGCGGTGCGGCTGGAACGCCAGCACGAGGCGACGCCCCGGGAACGCGCCGCGCGCGGCCGCGATCGTCGCGGCCATCTCGACCGGGTGATGGCCGTAGTCGTCGATCAGCGTGTACTGGCCGCCGTCCGCGCTCGGCACGTCGCCGTAACGCTGGAAGCGCCGGCCGACGCCGTTGAATTCCGCCAGCGCCTGCTGGATCGCGTCATCCGTCACGCCGAGGTCGGTTGCGATCGCGATCGCCGCGAGCGCGTTCTGCACGTTGTGCAGGCCCGGCATGTTCAGTTCGACCGCAAGCGGCGCGCGCCCTTCGCGGATCACCGTGAAGTGCATGCGGCCATCGCGCGCGTCGATGTCTTCCGCGCGCACCTGCGCGTCCGGCGACAGCCCGTAGCGCACGACCGGCTTCGAGATGAACGGGATGATCTGCCGCACGTTCGGATCGTCGACGCACACGACCGCGCTGCCGTAGAACGGCAGGCGCTGCGTGAATTCGATGAACGCCTGCTTGAGCCGCGCGAAATCGTGGCCGTAGGTGTCCATGTGGTCGGCGTCGATGTTCGTGATGACTTCGATCACCGGATACAGGTTCAGGAACGACGCGTCGGACTCGTCGGCCTCGGCGACGATGAAGTCGCCCGTGCCGAGCCGCGCGTTCGCGCCGGCGCTGATCAGCCGCCCGCCGATCACGAAGGTCGGATCGAGCCCGCCCGCCGCGAGCACGCTCGCGACGAGGCTCGTCGTCGTGGTCTTGCCGTGGGTGCCGGCGATCGCGATGCCCTGCTTCAGGCGCATCAGCTCCGCCAGCATCACCGCACGCTGCACGATCGGCACGCGCTGCGCGCGCGCGGCCAGCACTTCCGGGTTGTCCGAACGCACGGCCGTCGACACGACGACCGCGTTCGCGCCCTCGATGTTCGCCGCGTCGTGGCCGATCGCGATCCGGGCGCCGAGCGCCTGCAGACGATCCGTCACTGCGTTGCGCGACAGGTCCGAGCCGCTGACCTCGTAGCCGAGATTGACGAGCACTTCGGCGATGCCGCTCATGCCCGCGCCGCCGATCCCGACGAAATGAATGTGTTTGACGATGTGTTTCATTGCAATATTTCCAGGTTCGCGCCGGCCGCCTTCGCGCACACGCGCGCGACTTCGTCGGTGGCTTCGGGCTTCGCCAGCGAGCGCGAACGTTCCGCCATGTCCGCAAGCGATGCCCGCGACTGGCCGCGCAGCCAGTCGGCGAGCAGTTCCGCCGACAGGTCGCGTTGTTGCACCAGCACGGCTGCGCCCGCATCGGCGAGGAACGCGGCGTTGCTCGTCTGGTGATCGTCGACTGCGTACGGGAACGGCACGAACAGCGCCGCCACGCCCACCGCCGCGATCTCCGACACCGTCATCGCGCCCGACCGGCAGATCACGAGATCCGCCGCCGCATACGCGGCCGCCATGTCGTCGATGAACGGCACGAGCCGCACGTCCTCGCCGGCCGCGAAACCGGCCGCTTCGTAATTCGCCTTCAGCGCGTCGATGTGCTTCGCGCCGGCCTGATGCACGATGCGCGGGCGTTCACCCGGCGTCAGCATCGCCAGCGCGCGCGGCACGACTTCGTTCAGCGCGGCCGCACCGAGGCTGCCGCCGACGACCAGCACGTTCAGCGGGCCGCTGCGCGATGCGTAGCGTGCTTTGGGCGCTTCGGTGCCGGCAAGTTCCGCGCGAATCGGGTTACCGGTCCATTCCGCGTGCGGCAGCGCGCCGGGGAATGCGACGAGCACGCGTTTCGCGAATTTCGCGAGCACCTTGTTCGTCAGGCCCGCGATCGAATTCTGTTCATGCAGCACGAGCGGACGCCCCGACAGCGCCGTCATCACACCCGCCGGGAACGTGATGTAGCCGCCCATCCCGAGCACGACGTCGGGCCGCACGCGGCGCAGCGCGGCGAGGCTCTGCCCGCATGCGCGCAGCAGGTTGAACGGTAGCGTCAGCTTGGTCTTCAGGCCCTTGCCGCGCAGCCCGCCGAACCGCACGTATTCCATCGGAATGCCGTGCTTCGGCACGAGCGTCGCCTCCATCCCGGCCGGATTGCCGAGCCACACGACGCGCCAGCCCGCCGCCTCCATCCGGTGCGCGACCGCGAGCCCCGGGAACACATGGCCCCCGGTGCCGCCTGCCATCACCATCAGCGTGCGTTGCGACGCGGTCATACCTTCCCTCCGCGCATCAGCACCCGGTTTTCATAGTCGACCCGCAGCAGCACCGCGAGCGCCACGCAGTTCAGCAGAATGCCGGAGCCGCCGTAGCTCACGAGCGGCAGCGTCAGGCCCTTGGTCGGCAGCAGCCCGAGGTTCACGCCCATGTTGATGAAGGTCTGCGCGCCGAACCAGATGCCGATGCCCTTCGCCATCAGGCCCGCGAACGTGCGATCGAGTGCGAGTGCCTGGCGGCCGATCTCGAACGCGCGGCGCACGATCCAGTAGAACAGCAGGATCACGACCAGCACGCCGACGAAACCGAGTTCCTCGCCGATCACCGCGAGGATGAAGTCGGTATGCGCTTCCGGCAGGTAGTTCAGCTTCTCGACGCTGCCGCCGAGGCCGACGCCGAACCACTCGCCGCGTCCGAACGCGATCAGCGAGTGCGTGAGCTGGTATGCCTTGCCCTGCGCGTAGCGCTCGTCCCACGGATCGAGGTACGCGAAGATCCGCTCGCGACGCCACGGCGACAGCCACACGAGCATCGTGAAGGTGCCGACCGCCGTCGCGACGAGGCCGCCGAACAGCTTGCCGTTCACGCCGCCGAGGAACAGCACGCCCATCGCGATCGCCGCGACGACCATGAACGCACCCATGTCCGGCTCGAGCAGCAGCAGCGCACCGACCAGGCCGACCGCGAACGCCATCGGCAGGAAGCCCTTCGCGAAGCTCTGCATGTATTCCTGCTTGCGCACCGTGTAGTTCGCCGCGTAGATCGTCACCGCGAGCTTCATGATTTCCGACGGCTGCATGTTCGTGATGCCGAGCGGAATCCAGCGGCGCGCGCCGTTCACGCCCTTGCCGACGTGCGGGATCAGCACGATCACGAGGCCGACCAGCGCGATCAGGAAGAGATGCGGCGCGTATTTGTCCCACGTCGACACCGGCACACGGAACGCGATCACCGCCGCGATGAACGCGACGACGAGCGACACGCAGTGGCGCATCAGGAACGCGTAATCGTGATACGCCGCGTATTTCGGCGAATCGGGCATCGCGATCGACGCCGAATACACCATCACGACACCGAGCCCGAGCAGCGCGATCGCGACCCACAGCAGCGAGTAGTCGAAGTCGAGCATCCGCGAACGGCTCGGGCGCACGCCGTTGACGACGCTCGCGAGGCCGCCGGTCGCGGCGCGCGTGGCCGACGCGACGCGGCCGCCCGCGGCATTGCCGCCGGTGTCGCGCCGATCGTTGAAACGGGAGACGAGGCGATCGGACCAGCTCATGGCGTCGCTCCTTTGTCGATGGCGATTTCGTCGACCGCCGCGCGGAACACATCCGCGCGATGGGCGTAGTTCCTGAACATGTCGAGGCTCGCGCATGCCGGCGACAGCAACACCGCATCGCCCGGCTCGGCGAGGTCGGCCGCCGCGTGCACCGCGCCTTCGAGCGTCGCGTGGTCGGCAAGCGGCACGCCCGTTTCGGCGAGCGTGTCGCGGATCGCCGGCGCGTCACGGCCGATCAGCATCACCGCGCGGCACCAGCGCGCGACCGGCGCGACCAGCGGCGCGAAGTCCTGGCCCTTGCCGTCCCCGCCCGCGATCAGCACGATCTTCTGGGCGAGCCCGTCGAGCGCGGCAACCGTCGCGCCGACGTTCGTGCCCTTGCTGTCGTCGACGTAGTCCACGTCGTCGATCGTCGCGATCACTTCGACGCGATGCGCTTCGCCGCGATACTCGCGCAGCGCGTGCAGCAGCGGCGCGGCCGGCAGGTCGATCGCGCGTGCGAGCGCGAATGCGGCCAGCGCGTTCGCCGCGTTGTGCAGCCCGCGGATACGCAGTGCGTCGGCCGGCATCAGGCGCTTCTGCGCGATGTCGGGCGTGTGCGCGGCATCGCGCTTGCGCCGGCGGCTCGTCGTCGCTGCTTCGTCCGGTGCATCGCGATCGACGGCTTCCACCAGCCACGCGATGCCGTTGTCGCGCGACAGCCCGTAGTCGCCGTCCTGCACCGGTTCGTTCAGGCCGAACGTGACCGTACGCGGCGCGTCGGCCGCGCCGGCTGCCGGCGCGAACTTCATCACGGCCGCATCGTCGCGGTTCAGCACGCGCGTCGTCGTCGCGCCGAAGATCCGGCCCTTTGCCTGCGCGTACGCTTCGAAGCTGCCGTGCCAGTCGAGGTGGTCCTGCGTGATGTTCAGGATCGCGGCCGCATCGGGCGCGAACGTGCGCGCGGTCTCGAGCTGGAAACTCGACAGTTCGAGCACCCATACGTCCGGCAGCGCGGTTTCGTCGATCGCGCCGGCGAGCCGGTCGAGCATCGCCGGGCTGATGTTGCCCGCGACCGCGACCTTCTTGCCCGAGCGCTGGCACAGCAGGCCCGTGAGGCTCGTCGTCGTGGTCTTGCCGTTGGTGCCCGTGATCGCGAGCACCTTCGGCTGGTAGCCGCTCGTGCCGAGCGCACGCAGCGCCTGCGCAAAGAATTCCAGCTCGCCCCACACCGCGACGCCGCGCTCGTTCGCGGCCGCGACCAGCGCCGCGAGCGCCGGTTCGAGCGGCGACAGCCCGGGGCTCAGCCCGACGAGCTCGATGCCGCCGTCGAGCAGCGCAGGCGTGAACGCCCCGCCGACGAATTCCGCATCGATGCCTTCGGCCTGCAGCGCGGCAAGGTTCGGCGGCGCCTCGCGGGTATCGGCAATGCGCAGCCGGCACCCGTGCCTCGCGCACCATCGCGCGATCGCGAGACCCGATTCCCCGAGCCCCAGTACGAGCACCATCGGCCGTTGCCGATCTCCAAACATCTCGCCAGACATCCTTGTTACCTTTCCTTTACCGCAGCTTGAGGGTGGTCAGACCGAACAGGCACAGCATCAGCGTGATGATCCAGAAACGCACGACCACCTGCGTTTCCTTCCAGCCGGACAATTCGAAATGGTGATGCAGCGGCGCCATCTTCAGCAGGCGCCGCCCTTCGCCGTAGCGCTTTTTCGTGTACTTGAACCACGACACCTGCAGCATCACCGACAGCGTTTCCGCGACGAAGATGCCGCCCATGATGAACAGCACGATTTCCTGGCGCACGATCACCGCGACCGTGCCGAGCGCGCCGCCGAGCGCCAGCGCGCCGACGTCGCCCATGAACACCTGCGCGGGGTGCGTGTTGTACCAGAGGAACGCGAGCCCTGCCCCGCCCATCGCGGAACAGAAGATCAGCAGTTCGCCCGCGCCCGGGATATGCGGGAACAACAGGTATTTTGAATAAACCGCGCTACCCATCACGTACGCGAACACACCCAGCGACGCGCCGACGAGCACGACCGGCATGATCACGAGGCCGTCGAGGCCGTCGGTCAGGTTCACCGCGTTGCTCGCGCCGACGATCACGAAGTACGTCAGCACGATGAAGCCCCACACGCCGAGCGGATAGCTGATCGACTTCAGGAACGGCAGCATCAGGTCGGCGCGTGCCGGCAGCCCCATCGACAGGCCGCTCCTCACCCACGCCATGAACAGGTCGAACACGCGCACGTTGTTCGCCTCGGACACGCTGAAGGCGAGGTAGACGGCCGCGAACAGCCCGATCACCGATTGCCAGAAATACTTCTCGCGCGACGACATCCCGCGCGGGTCCTTGTGGACGACCTTGCGGTAATCGTCGACCCAGCCGATCACGCCGAAACCGAACGTGACGAGCATCACGATCCAGATGAAACGGTTCGTCAGGTCGCCCCACAGCAGCGTCGCGACCGCGATGCCGATCAGGATCAGCACGCCGCCCATCGTCGGCGTGCCGGACTTGACGAGGTGCGTCTGCGGGCCGTCCTTGCGCACGGCCTGACCGACCTTCATTTGCGTCAGCTTGCGGATCACCCACGGTCCGCACACGAGCCCGATCCCCAGCGCGGTGATGGTCGCCATCACCGCCCGGAACGTGAGGTACGTGAACAAGCGCAAAAAGCTTGCGTCTCCTTGCAGCCATTGCGCCAGCGCCAGCAGCATGCTTCCTTCCTTCTACTCAGTGTGCCGCGGGCGCCGTGCCCGCCGCGGGTTGGTTCGTCAGCGCGTCGACCACGCGCTCCATCTTCATGTACCGCGAGCCCTTCACGAGCAGCGTCGCCTGCGCGCCGTAACCGGCCGCGAGCAGCGCCGCCACAAGCGCGCCGACGTCGTCGAAGTGGCGTGCCGTGTCGCCGTACGCCATGCACGCATCACGCGATGCGTCGCCAAGCGCGAACAGCGCGTCGATCCCGCGCTCGCGCGCGTATGCACCGACCTCGCGATGGAAAGCCGGCCCTTCGTCGCCGACCTCGCCCATGTCGCCGATCACCAGCACGCGCGGCGCCGGTTGCGTGGCGAGCACGTCGATCGCGGCACGCATCGAATCGGGATTCGCGTTGTACGTATCGTCGACGACCGTCGCACCCGCGAGGCTGCCCGCGATCGCCTGCTTCACCTGCAGCCGGCCCTTGACCGGCTCGAACGATTCGAGACCCTGCTTGATCGCCGACAGCGCGACGCCGGCACCCAGCGCCGCGGCCGTGGCGGCCAGCGCGTTGCGCGCGTTGTGCTCGCCGAGCGCGCGCAGCCGCACCGTGACGGCGCCCGCGGGCGTATCGATCGCGAGTTCGCCGCCGTGAAGACGGCCCGTGACCTGCGCGTCGTTCTGCCGTTCGGCGTCGTGCAGCGCGAAATCGAGGATCCGGTTGCCGGTCGCCGCGACGCGCCAGATGCCCGCATACGCGTCGTCGGCCGGGAACACCGCAACGCCGTCCGGCGGAAGCGCGTGAATCACGGCAGCATGTTCGAGCGCGACCGCTTCGACCGTCGCCATGAACTCCTGGTGCTCGCGCTGCGCGTTGTTGACGAGCGCGACCGTCGGCGCCGTGAGGCGCGCGAGGACTTCGGTCTCGCCCGGATGGTTCATCCCGATCTCGATCACCGCGAGACGATGTGCGGCCGACAGGCGCAGCAGCGTCAGCGGCAGGCCGACGTCGTTGTTCAGGTTGCCGGACGTCGCGAGCCGCGCGTCGGCGCCGACCGCCGCCGCGAAGATCGACGCGATCATTTCCTTGACGGTCGTCTTGCCGTTGCTGCCCGTCACCGCGACGAGCGGCAGCGCGAATCGTTTGCGCCAGCCATGTGCCAGTGCGCCGAGCGCGGCACGTGTTTCGCCGCCTTCGATCGCCGGCATCGTGACGCCCGCCGGCACGTGCGCGACGAGCGCCGCCGCAGCACCGCGCGCAGCGACATCGCCAAGGAAGTCGTGCGCGTCGAAGCGCTCGCCTTTCAGTGCGACGAACAGGTCGCCGGGGCCGACGGTGCGGCTGTCCGTCGACACGTGGTCGAACGTGACGCCCGCATCGCCGTGGACGGTTGCGCCGGGAATCAGGCGAGCGGCTTCGCCGAGACTGAGCATCGTCATTCGGCGCCTCCCTTGCCGTGCGTCGCGCGCGCTGCCAGCGCGAGCCGCGCGTGATCCTGGTCGGAGAACGTACGCTTCTTGCCCATGATTTCCTGCGTGGCCTCGTGGCCCTTGCCGGCCAGCACGACGACATCCTCGCGTGCGGCGCCGCGCACGGCCTGCAGGATCGCGCTCGCGCGATCCTCGATACGACGTGCGTGATCGGCCGCGGTCATGCCCGCGACGATCTGGTCGATGATGCGCTGCGGATCCTCGCTGCGCGGGTTGTCGCTCGTGACGACGGTTTCATCGGCGAGCCGCTCCGCGATCGCGCCCATCAGCGGGCGCTTCGTCGCATCGCGATCGCCGCCGCAGCCGAACATGCAGACGAGCCGGCCGCCGCGCGCCGTGGCGATCGGGCGCAGCGCGTCGAGCGTCTTTTCGAGCGCGTCGGGCGTGTGTGCATAGTCGATCACGACGAGCGGTTCGTCGTTCTGCAGCCGGCCGCCGAGCCGCTGCATCCGTCCGTTGACGGACTCGAGCCGCGCGATCTCGGCGAGCGCCGCGTCGAACGGCAGGTCGGCCGCGAGCAGCGAGCCGAGCACCGCGAGCAGGTTGCTGACGTTGAACGTGCCGAGCGTGCCGACCTCGACGTCCGCTTCACCCCACGACGAGCGCAGGTGGAACGCCGTGCCGGTCGCGGTGGCACGCACGTCGAGCGCGACCAGTTCGCGATCGGCGTCAGGCGCCGGTGCGTCGCCGATCCCGTACGCGATCGTACGCACGCGGCCGGCGAGCTTCTCGAGCAGGCGCCGACCGGCAGCATCGTCGCGGTTGACGACTGCCGCGCGCAGGCCGCGCCACGCGAACAGCTTCGCCTTCGCGGCCTCGTACGCATCGAACGTGCCGTGATAGTCGAGGTGATCCTGCGTGAGGTTCGTAAACACCGCGATGTCGAAACCCGTGCCGTTCACGCGCCCCTGGTGCAGCGCGTGCGACGACACTTCCATCGCCACGGCCTTCGCGCCCGCGTCGCGCAACTGCGCGAGACTGCGCTGCAGTTGCGGCGCGTCGGGCGTCGTGAACCCCGTCGGCACGAGCTGGCCGGGCATCCCGGTGCCGAGCGTGCCGATCACCGCGCACGGCTGGTGCAGCGCCGTCAGCGCGGCGGCGATCCATTGCGTGCACGACGTTTTGCCGTTCGTGCCGGTCACGCCCACCGCAAGCAGGCTGTCGCTCGGATTGCCGTACCAGCCGCTGGCGATCTCGCCGGCGAGCTGGTCGAGCGCCGGCACGGCCAGCGCAACGGGCACCGCCGGCGCCGCGGCCAGCCCTTCCGGCTGATACAGTACGGCGGCCGCGCCGCGCGCGACGGCATCGACAATGAAAGCGCGGTTGTCGGCCCCGTCGACCGCATAGGCAAAAAACACGTCGCCGGCCTTGAGGCTGCGCGTGTCGGCATGCAGTTGCGCTGCGGGGGCCACATGCTGATGCAGCCACGCAAGCGCGGCTGCGATCTGCTGATGCGCCGGATGGGAACTGCGAGCGGCGCTCATCGAACAACTCCTGGTGAATTACGCGTCGTGCTGGACACGATCATATGCTTCGCGCCGCCACCCGCGGCCAGCTTTTGCGGCCCCGCTGCGGAAGGTGCTGCCGGCGAATCGTCAGACACGACAAGCTGCTTGATCGGCATGTTCGGCGGCACGTTCAGCGCACGCATCGTGTCGCCGGCGATCGCCGAGAATACGGGGCCGGACACCTGGCCGCCGAAGTGGCTGCCGGCGGTCGGTTCGTCGACCGACACCGCGACGACAATGCGCGGATTCGGCATCGGCGCCATCCCGACGAACGACGCGCGGTACTTGCGCGTGTAGCCGTGCCCCTCATGCTTGTACGCGGTGCCGCTCTTGCCGCCGACGCGATAGCCCGGCACGGCCGCATCGGGCGACGTGCCGCCCGGCGCCACCACCGTTTCGAGCATCGCGCGCACTTCGCGCGCGGTGGTCGGGTTGAATACCTGCGTGCCCACGACCGGCTGATTGGGGTCGGTCTTGAAAATGGTCACGGGCATCAGTTCGCCGTCATGCGCGATCGCCGTGTACGCGCGCGCAAGCTGGAACAGCGACACCGACAGGCCGTAGCCGTACGACATCGTCGCCTGCTCGATGCGACGCCAGCTCTTCCACGGACGCAGGCGGCCGGCCACCGCGCCCGGGAACCCGACCTTCGGCGCCTGGCCGAGGCCGATGCTCGTATACATATTCCACATTTCCTCGGGCCGCATCGTCATCGCGATCTTCGTCGCGCCGATGTTGCTCGACTTCTGGATCACGCCGCCGACCGTCAGCGTGCCGAAACCCGCGTCGTCGGTGATCGGTGCGCCGTCGAGCACGAAATGCCCGTTGCCCGTCTCGACGAGCGTGTTCGGCGTCACGCGGTGCAGGTCGAGCGCGAGCGACACCGTAAACGGCTTCATGATCGAGCCCGGCTCGAACACGTCGGTCATGATCCGGTTGCGCAACTGCTCGCCCGTCATGCGCGAGCGGTCGTTCGGGTTGTACGTCGGGTAGTTGACGAGCGCGAGCACCTCGCCGGTGCGCACGTCGACGACCATGGCCGCGCCGGCCTTTGCCTTGAACTTCTCGACGGCGGCCTTCAGGTTCGCGTACGCGATGTACTGGATCTTGCTGTCGATCGACAGGTCGACGTCGGTGCCGTTGTGCGGCGGGATCTGCTCGGCGACGTCCTCGACGATGTGCCCCAGCCGGTCCTTGATCACGCGACGTACGCCCGACGTGCCGGACAGCATCTTCTGGTCGCCGAGCTCGACGCCCTCCTGCCCTTCGTCCTCGACGTTCGTGAAGCCGATCAGGTGAGCGGTGATCTCACCTTCCGGATAAAAGCGCTTGTATTCGTTGCGCTGATAGATACCGGGAATGTCGAGCGCGGCAACCTTGTCCGCGACGTCGATCGGCACCTGGCGCTTCACGTAGACGAAACCCTTGTCTTCCGACAGCTTCACGCGCAGTTCCTTCGACGTCATGCCGAGGAGCTTGCCGAGCTGGTTGACCTTGTCGGCATCGAGATCGTCCGGCACCGCGTCGGGAATCGCCCAGATCGCGCGCACGGGCAGGCTCGTCGCGAGCACGAGCCCGTTACGGTCGAGAATCTTGCCGCGCGTCGCCGGCAGCTCGAGCGTGCGCTGGTAGCGGCTTTCGCCCTGCTTCTGGTAGAACGCGTTGCCGGGCCCCTGGATCCAGAACGCGCGCGCGGCCAGCGCGACGAACGCCATGAACAGCAGGAACACGACCAGCTTCGAGCGCCACATCGGCAGATGCACGCCCAGCACCGGGCTCGACGAGAACTTCACGTTCTGGCGCTTCTGGGACGGCTTCATCGCGCGCCTCCCTTGCCCTTGCCGGCCGTGTCCGCCGAAGCCGGGATCGGCGCATCGATCGCCTTCGCCGCGCCCGGCGGCAGCGTCAGGTATTGCGTGCGGCCGGTCGAGATCGGCTGCATCTTCAGCGAATCGTTCGCAAGCTGCTCGATGCGCGACGTCTTCGACAGCGCGCTCTGCTGATATTGAAGCTGCGCGTAGTCCTGCTGGAGCTGACGCTCCTGCGACTGCGCGCGCTGCAGCTGGATGAAGATCTGGCGCTGCTGGTTCGTCGAATTGACGACCGACAGCGCGCAGCCCATCACGATGATCAGCAGGAAGATATTGAAGCGGCTCATGGCGTGACGCGCTCCGCAATGCGCATCACGGCCGAGCGGGCGCGCGGGTTCGCGGCGACTTCCGCTTCGCTCGGAAACTGGCGGCTGATGATCTTGAGCGGCGGGCTCGGGAGATCGACGGCGCGGATCGGCAGGCGACGATCGACCGCAGGCGCACTCGCGTGCGCCTGCATGAATCGCTTGACGATCCGGTCCTCGAGTGAATGAAAGCTGATGACCACCAGCCGCCCCCCTTGCTCCAGCAACGACAGTGCCGCGTCTAGTACGACTTGCAGGTCCGCAAGCTCTTGATTGACGTGAATCCGTATAGCCTGAAAGGTGCGGGTTGCCGGATCCTTGCCCTTCTCACGGGTTTTGACGACGTGACCCACGATTTGGGCAAGCTCGCCCGTGGTGTCGAGAGGCCCAAGACGGTCGGACTCTGCCCGGCGAGCAACAAGCGCCTTTGCAATCTGAAAAGCAAACCGTTCTTCCCCATAATCCCGTATCACCTCCGTCAATTCCTGCACCGAAGCCCGTGCGAGCCATTCCGCCGCCGACTCGCCGCGCGTCGGATCCATCCGCATGTCCAGCGGGCCATCGGCGCGGAAGCTGAAGCCACGCGCCGGATCGTCCACCTGCGGCGAGGACACGCCCAGGTCCAGCAACACACCCGACACCTTCTCGACGCCGCGCGCCGCAAGCGCGTCGCGCATCGATGCAAAGCTGTCATGCACGATCGAGAAGCGCGCATCCTCGATGCCCTGCGCCGTCTCGATCGCTCGCGGGTCCTTGTCGAACGCAATCAGCCGCCCGGCTGTCGCCAGCCGCGCGAGCACCGCGCGGCTATGACCGCCGCGCCCGAACGTGCCGTCGACATAAACGCCGTCCGGCCGCGTCACGAGCGACTCGACCGCTTCATCCAACAGCACCGTCCGATGCCGCAATTCGTTTCCCATCGCGGGCGTCTCCGTCACCGCAATCAGAACGTGAAATTCTTCAGCGCGTCGGGCATGCCCTGCGCCATCGCCGCCTGCTCCTTCGCGTTGTAGGTCTGCGAATCCCACAGCTCGAAGTGACTACCCATTCCCAACAACATGACTTCCTTTTCCAGTCCAGCTGCCATGCGCAGCTCGGGCGATACAAGAATCCGGCCGGCGCTGTCGAGATCGACATCCATCGCATTGCCGAGAAAAATGCGCCGCCACCAGTGCGCGTCCATCGGCAGCGCGGCGATCTTGGCGCGGAATACTTCCCATTCGGGGCGCGGAAACAGCAACAGGCAGCCGTCCGGGTGCTTGGTCACAGTCACCCGTCCTTCTGCCTGTCCTTGCAGCGCTTCGCGATAGCGAGCCGGCACCGACATCCGCCCTTTCGCATCGAGCGTCAGCGCCGACGCCCCTTGGAACACTTTCCGCTCTCCCGTTCAGGGCACCGAAGCACCCGCTCAATGCTGAGAATTTAGCCGGAATAGCCCGCCAAATCACACAAAAATACACTTTCTCACACTGTCTCCCACTTTAGAGGAAGGGTGTGGCACGGTCAAGGGAGCGGCCCGCTTTTTTGACGAATTTTGTTAGTTAGAACAAGGACTTACGCGCACATGCTCATGCGCCCCTTCATTCCAAAAACCGTTATAAATGAATGAGCTAGTGCAACTTGTGAAGGTGATACGTGAGAAAGACGGGCCAGACGGGTGTGCGGACGGGGCTTTCGGGGGCGGGAAAACGAGGAATAAACGGGCGGTATCAGCGGCGGGGAACCGGGGCGACGTCACGCATCGCCCCGGTGCGAATCTCACAGATAGTACGCAGTGCTCGTCATGACTTTCGACGCGGCGCGCATCAGCATTCGCGCGGGCAGCGGCAGTTCGATCCCGCCTGCGTCGGCGGCGGCCTTGCCGTGCTTCACCTCGTCGATACGCATCTGGTCGACGATCGCGCGCGACGCGGTATCGGCCGCCGGCAGCTCGGACATATGGCCTTCGAGATGGCTCTCGACCTGCCGTTCGGTCTCGGCCATGAAGCCGAGACTGACCTTGTCGCCGAGCGCGCCAGCCGCCACGCCGATCGCGAGCGAACCCGCATACCAGAGCGGGTTCAACAGGCTCGGGCGCGAGTCGAGCTCTTTCAGGCGGTGTGCGGTCCACGCGAGGTGATCCTCCTCCTCGCGCGCGGCTTCCTCGAACATCGCCTTCGCGGATGCCGTGCGCGCGGTGAGCTTCTGCGCCTGGTACAGCGCCTGAGCGCAGACCTCGCCGACGTGGTTCACGCGCATCAGCCCGGCGGCATGCGTACGCTCCGCGGGCGTCAATTCGACGGCGGGCGCCTCGGCCGGCGCGGGCACCGGCCGGCTCATCCGGCTAATGCCCGTCAACGACCGCAGGCCGCGATCGAATTCGCTGATCAGTTCATCAAACACCATCCTGTTCTCCTGGCTGCATGTGCCGCCGCGAGCGGCAAGGGCACGAGTCCGCTGCGTAACCGACTTGATTATTCAGCGGAAATTGCGGTTAACCCGTGATTTTAACCATTGTTGCATAAAGGAAACATGGCGGCCTTGAGCTGCGGCATTTCGCTTTGTGGCAAAAACCGGTTTTGCTACATTACGTGCGACTTCTTGCGAAGTTGATGGGGCCCGTCAACAGAACATAACTATCCGCCCCGCCAGAAAAATTCAGTGATTTTTGGAGATCCGTTAATGAAAAAGTCGCTTCTCGCGCTCGTCGCGCTGGGCGCGTTCGCTGGCGCTGCCCATGCGCAAAGCAGCGTGACGCTTTACGGCATCATCGATGAAGGCCTGCTCTTCAACAACAATGCGGGCGGCAAGCACCTGTACAGCATGGCCAGCGGCGTGATGCAAGGCAGCCGCTTCGGCCTGCGCGGCACCGAAGACCTCGGTGGCGGCCTGAAGGCGATCTTCACCCTCGAAAACGGTTTCGACGTGAACAGCGGCAAGCTCGGTCAGGGCGGCCTGATGTTCGGTCGTCAGGCTTACGTCGGCCTGTCGAGCCAGTACGGTACGGTCACGCTGGGTCGTCAATACGACTCCGTCGTCGACTTCGTCGGCCCGCTCGAGGCAGGCGACCAGTGGGGCGGCTACATCGCTGCTCACCCGGGCGACCTCGACAACTTCAACAACGCCTATCGCGTGAACAACGCGGTCAAGTTCACGAGCCAGACCTATGGCGGCTTCTCGTTCGGCGGCCTGTACAGCTTCGGCGGTCAGGCAGGCCAGTTCTCGAAGAACCAGGTCTGGTCGCTCGGCGCAGGCTACAACAACGGCCCGCTGGTCTTGGGCGTCGGTTACTTGAACGCACGTACGCCGAACCAGTTCGGCGGCATGTTCAACAACGGTTCCGCGTCTTCGTCGGTCTCGTCGCCGATCTACGGCGCGTACGCGAACAACGCGAACACGTACCAGGTCATCGGTGCAGGCGGCGCATACACGTTCGGCGCAGCAACGATCGGCGCGACGTACTCGAACACGAAGTTCAAGGGCTTCTCGGCAGGCCCGTTCGTGAACCAGACCGCGACGTTCAACAACGGCGAAATCAACTTCAAGTATCAGTTGACCCCGGCGCTGATTCTCGGCGCGGCGTACGACTACACGCAAGGCAGCAAGATCGACGGCAACTCGGCAGCCAAGTACCACCAAGGCTCGCTGGGCGTCGACTACTTCCTGTCGAAGCGCACCGACGTCTACGCGATCGGCGTGTACCAGCACGCATCGGGCAACGTGCTCGACGCGAACGGCGACGTGATCAAGGCAACCGCATCGATCAACGGTCTCGCCGGTTCGAGCACCAGCAACCAGGTCGCGGCACGCGTCGGCATCCGCCACAAGTTCTAATCAGCTTGCCTGACAAGCCGCAGCATATTGAAGGCGCCTCCGGGCGCCTTTTTCTTTTGCGGTGCAGAACGGCAAAACCGGAGTGCGGCGAATCGCGCCGGGCGTTGCGCGCTCGTCGTGGGGGTCATGCCGCCTGCCTCTGCAACCGTCGAAACGCACGGCCGCCGCCGCAAGCCCATTCCGGAGGCAGCCTCGTTCGGAGACAAACCTCCTCGGGGCCGCACTGCAAACAAAAAAGCCCGGCATGTGCCGGGCCTTTCCCTTCGATCAACCGCGACGTTACGCGCGTCCGTCGCGCAATTCGCGCCGCAGGATCTTGCCGACGTTCGTTTTCGGCAGCTCCGTACGGAACTCGACCAGCTTCGGCCGCTTGTAGCCAGTGAGGCGTTCCTTGCAGTAGGCGAGGATGTCCTTGTCGGTGAGCGCCGGGTCCTTCTTCACGATGAACAGCTTCACGGCTTCGCCGGAATGCTCGTCGGGCACGCCGACCGCCGCCACCTCGAACACGCCCGGATGCGACGCCACCACGTCCTCGACTTCGTTCGGGTACACGTTGAAGCCCGATACGAGAATCATGTCCTTCTTCCGGTCGACGATCTTCACGTAACCGCGCGCATCCATCACGCCGACGTCGCCCGTCTTGAAGAAGCCGTCCGCGAACATGACCTTCGCGGTCTCGTCCGGCCGGTTCCAGTAGCCGGCCATCACCTGCGGCCCGCGGATACAAATCTCGCCGGGTTCGCCGAGCGCGACGTCGTTGCCGGCATCGTCGCGAATCGCCACTTCGGTCGACGGCAGCGGCAGGCCGATCGTCCCGCTGTATTCGGTCGCCGTCACCGGGTTGCAGGTCGCGACCGGCGACGTTTCGGACAGCCCGTATCCTTCGATGATCGCCGTATGGGTCTTTTCATACCAGCGTTTCGCGACGCCTTCCTGGATCGCCATGCCGCCGCCGTTGGCGATCACGAGCTTCGACAGGTCGAGCTGATTGAATTCGGGGTGGTTCAGCAGTGCGTTATACAGCGTGTTGACCGCCGGGATCGTCGAGATCTGGTAACCCTTCAGTTCCTTGATCATGCCGGCGATGTCGCGCGGGTTCGGGATCAGGATGCCCATGCCCCCGGTACGCATCGTCAGGAAACCGCAGACGGTCAGCGCGAACACGTGATACAGCGGCAGCGCGACAACAGTCACGAACTGTTTCACCTCCGGGAACTTCTCATGAGCCGGATGGTGCCAGGCGCCGGCCTGCAGCACGTTCGACACGATGTTCCGGTGCAGCAGCGTCGCCCCCTTTGCCACGCCTGTCGTCCCGCCCGTGTATTGCAGGAACGCGACGTCATCGGGGCCGATCTTCTGCGCCTTGAATGCCTGCCGCGCGCCTTCCGACAGCGCGGCCTTGAAGCGCGTGAACGACGGCAGTTGCCAGGCCGGCACCATCTTCTTCACGTTGCGCACGACGTAGTTGACGAGCCATCCCTTGATGCCCAGCAGATCGCCCATCGACGCGACGACGACGTGCTTGACGCTCGTATTCGCGATGACAGCCTGCAGCGTCGACGCGAAATTCTCGAGGATGACGATCGCCTCCGCACCGCTGTCCTTCAGCTGATGTTCGAGCTCGCGTGGCGTGTAGAGCGGATTGACGTTGACGACGGTGTAGCCCGCCCGCAGTACCGCGGCGATCGCCACCGGATACTGCAGCACGTTCGGCATCATGATCGCAACGCGCGCCCCGCGTGCTAGACCGCGCGATTGCAGCCAGGCGCCGAACTGGCGCGACAGCTTGTCGAGTTCGCCGTACGTGATGCCCTTGCCCATGCAGACGAACGCCGTGCGGTCGCGGTACTGGCGAAAGCTTTCGTCGAGCAGGTCTGGAACGGAGGGATAAGGAGACGCGTCAATTTCGGCTGGAACGCCGGGTGGGTACGATTTCAGCCAAATTTTGTTCATACTGCGCGTCTCCTCACGGATTTTCGAATGATCGTGCTAAAACGCATCGTAACGGCTCGCCCGTCCCGATACAACAGGGTTAGATGTCCACTTCGAACTTCCGTGGAGATTCGTCGGATGATACGGTGATATTCGCTCAAATGCGTTCTACTTCCACAAGGCAATCGTAAAACGTCGCCGAATTGCCGAGATCGGTGAGCGCCTGGCTCGTCACTTCGTTCGCGTTCCTGCCGTCCGGCGACAGCTTCTTCCACCAGATCGACAGCCCGACGACGAGCCCTGCACGTGCACGATCGGTAATTCTCGCGAGCGCCTGCATCGATCCGCGGTCGTTGAAGATGCGAACGAGATCGCCCTCCGCGATGCCCCGTGCATCGGCATCCGACGGGTGAATGTCGAGATGCGGCTCGCCTTCGGTATGACGCAGGCTGTCGACGTTCACGAACGTGCTGTTCAGGAAGTGACGGGCAGGCGGCGAAATCATCGCGAGCGGATAGCGCGCCGCGAGCTCGGGTGCCGCCTCGGCCGATTCGAACGGCGGCAGGTAGTCGGGCACTGGGTCAACCCCCATCTGCTCGAGCCGCGGGCTGTAGAACTCGCACTTGCCGGATGGTGTACGAAAACCGCCGTTCGCGAACGGCGCCTCCGGCAGCTTGAGTTTCAGCCAACCGTCGCGCTTCAGCGTGTCCCAGTCGCTGTCGAGTGCCGGGTCGTCCCAGCGGAGGGCCGCACGCGCGACCTCTTCGTCGCTGTGATAGAGCGCGGGCTCGTCCAGCCCCATGCTGCGCGCGATCCCGCGGAAGATCTCCGTATTCGGCCGCGCGTCTCCCACCGGAGGAATCGACGGCAGGTTCGCCATCACGTAGGTGTGGCCGTACGATTTGTGGACGTCCAGATGCTCGAGTTGCGTGGTTGCCGGCAGCACAATGTCGGCGAAATCGACGGTATCTGTCTTGAAATGCTCGAGAACAACCGTGAACAGGTCGTCGCGTGCGAACCCCGCCGCGACTTTCGAGGAATCAGGCGCGACCGCCACCGGATTCGAGTTGTACACGATCACCGCTTCGACCTTCGGTCCGAAAGTGGCATCGCCCGGGTGCAACAGCGCGTCGCCGATCGCGTTCATGTTGATGATGCGCGGCAGCTTGTGCGGCCAGCCCGGCATCAAGTCCGGACGCAGCAGCGCAGCCTGGTTGACCGGCGCGGATTCCGACGAAGAGAGCAACAGCCCACCGGCCCGATCGCGCCATGCACCCGTCAGCGCCGGCAGGCTTGCGATCGCCCGTACCGCGTTGCCACCGCCGCGGACGCGCTGCATGCCGTAGTTCAGGCGGATCGATGCTTTCCGGGTAGCGCCGTAACGACGCGCAAGATCGATCAACTCCGACACGTCGATGCCGCAGATCTGCGCGACACGATCCGGCGGATAGGACATCGCCCGTTCCTTGAGTGCGTCGAAACCGAGCGTATGGCTGGCGATGTAGTCGTGATCGAGCAGGTCTTCGGTAATCAGCACGTGCATCATGCCGAGTGCGAACGCGCCATCGGTGCCCGGTTTCAACGCAATATGCTGATGACACTTCTCCGCTGTCAGCGAACGGTACGGATCGATGGCGACAAGACGGGCGCCTCGGCGCTTCGCTTCCTGCGCACGCGTCCAGAAGTGCAGACTCGACGCGATCGGGTTCGCTCCCCATATCAGAATCAGTTCGCTTTCCTCGAAATGCTCGAGATGCATACCGAGACTGCCACCATATGTGTACCGTAACCCTGCAGCACCGGCCGCCGCGCAGATCGCGCGCTCGAGCCGCGAGGCGCCCAGTTTGTGGAAGAACCGCTGGGCGATGCCCTCCCCTTGCACGAGCCCCATCGTCCCCGCATAGCTGTACGGCACGATCGCTTCCGGGGCGCGCGCCGCAATTTCACCGAGACGACGGCCGATCTCGTCGAACGCCTCGTCCCAGCTGATCGGGACGAAATGCCCTTCCCCTTTGGCGCCGATGCGCTTGAGCGGAACGGTGAGGCGATCGGGATGATGAACACGGTCGGCGTATCGGCTGACTTTCGTGCACAACACGCCTTGTGTCGGCGGATGATCGGGATCGCCCGTGACCTTGATCGCCTTGCCGTTCTCGACGGTCACACGCATTGCACACGTGTCCGGACAATCGTGCGGGCAAACGGCCCGGGTTACCTGAATCGCGGCATTCATCGTTTTGAGTGCATAGATGGGGGTTCGCAAATTTTACGTGGACGCGCCGAATAAAGCGTTCATTTCGTTCGGATTCTGGGTTATCTGACCAAAAAGCGATTGGAGGAAGCCAGGGTAGTTTCGGTTGCACCACGCGTCATCTGCGGGGGAGGCCTGTATGGCCCGTCCGATATGCGTTGTCGACGACGGAAGGCGGAACGTGCACGACGTCGCTAACCGGTACACGGAGAGGAGGGAGTTGGGATTTTGATCGGAGATACGATCAATAGACCAGGGGATCGCGAATGATACCGGTCATTTCAAAAAAAACGGGCGTTGCGATTGGGGGCACTTGGGAGGAATAATGTGAAAGTTCGGGCAAGGCCAGCGATCCCGATCACTCACGCATTTCCGCCACGCCAATGCAAAAACCCCCGCCTTTCGGGCGGGGGTTCTTGGCTTAGGGAGCCTGACGATTACCTACTTTCACACGGGAATCCGCACTATCATCGGCGTAGAGTCGTTTCACGGTCCTGTTCGGGATGGGAAGGGGTGGGACCGACTCGCTATGGTCATCAGGCAAAGAGGGTTGTTGCGCTGCTTCGCAGCACAACCAATCTTGGAAGAAGCAGTAATTTTGAGTTGTGTGTATCACACACGAGAATCCAACTTGTCGCTTTGTATCGCAGCCAGTGCTGTCGCACGGCGCCGATCTACAAGGCAGACTTGTTATAGGATCAAGCCTTACGGGCAATTAGTATCAGTTAGCTGAACGCATTACTGCGCTTACACACCTGACCTATCAACGTCCTGGTCTCGAACGACCCT